>LUOC01000171.1 GCA_001626655.1 Fidelibacterota bacterium REDSEA-S14_B6
GTGTATAAGAGACAGCGGCGCGCCGTCACCTCGGTGAACATCTCCAAGAGTGAACAGCTAATGTCATTTTATCACGGAAGCGCCAAGTCGACCTCGGACCTCTATTCGCACAAGATCGGTTCGCGGAGGCATACGCGACTCACACAGACCATGAATCCGGAAGTTGACCCTTCGCATCTTGCAGATGCTGAAGTAATCCGCTATAAGTCGTTCGACGGCATGGAGATTCCCGCTGTTTACTACAGGCCGCCTCATGCGGAGCGGGGCGAAAAAATCCCGGCGCTGGTGTGGGTTCACGGCGGCCCGGGAGGGCAGTCGCGCGTGGGCTACAGGGCGCTGATTCAGTACCTCGCCAATCACGGATATGCGGTCCTCGCTGTGAACAATCGCGGCAGCGGCGGATACGGAAAGACGTTCCAGCAGCTCGATGATCAGGCCCACGGTGAAGGTGATTTGGACGACTGCGTGGGGCGGCTATATGGTGATGGCGGCACTGGCGTTCCGGCCCGAAGCATTTGAGGCAGGGGTGAACATCTTCGGTGTCACCAACTGGGTTCGGACGCTGAAAAGTATTCCGCCGTGGTGGGAGGCGGCACGGCTGTCTCTCTACAAAGAGATGGGAAATCCGGAAACGCAGGAAGAGTATCTCTACAGCATCTCTCCTCTTTTCCACGCCGAGAATATTGTCAGACCGGTGATCGTACTTCAGGGCGCCAACGATCCTCGTGTACTGCAGGTAGAATCGGATGAAATGGTGGAAGCGGTGAGGGCGAACGGGGTGACGGCCGAATACATCCTTTTCGATGATGAAGGGCACGGTTTTAGGAAAAAAGAGAACCAGATCAGAGGCCATGAAGCGGTACTCAAATTCCTCGATCAGCATCTGAAAGGGAATTGATCGTGTGGATGAATCAAGCTGACTGAAGAAAGGATGAACGGCATCAAGAGACCTTTCTCCCTTTCCGCGGCGCTGTTGTTTTGTCTCTCCTGCTCTCAAGAGCAGGGAGAAATTCTTTGGGACCGGTACGGCATCCCCCACATCTTTGCCCACACTGAAGAGGAGCTGTTTTACGGGGTGGGGTGGGCGCAGATGAGGAACCACGCCAATCTCATGCTGAAGCTCTACGGTGAAGCGCGGGGCCGGGCGGCAGAATACTGGGGCAAAGAGCATCTGGAGAGCGACCGATGGATGCATCTGAACGGCGTCCCGGAGCGGTCGGGGCAGTGGCTTGCTGAACAGAGTGAGCGGTCGAAAGGACACCTTGCCGCTTTCGTGAGAGGCATCAACGCCTACGCAGAAGCCCATCGGGATAAGATAGACCCCGCCAGAGCAGTTGTCCTGCCTGTCAGGGAAGAGGATATTCTCGGTCACGTTCAGAGGGTGATCCAAGCGGTCAGCCTCCGGAAACGCCCTTCTGCTGGCAAATCCTCATCTGCCGTGGAGCGACTACTATTCGTGGTTTGAGCACCATGTGGTGCTCCCGCAACTCAACGCCTACGGCGCCACACTGGTGGGGATGCCCACTGTGGGAATCATGTTCACCGATCACTTAGGCTGGACCCATACGGTGAACACCCACGATGGAGCCGACCTCTACGCTCTGAAACTGGAAGGAGGCGGCTATCGGTTCGACGGTGAGATCAAGCCTTTCGAAGTATCGACCAAGCAATTGAAGGTGAAGCAGGACGACGGCTCGATTCGGGAAGAGGTTCTCACGGTCAAGCGTTCGGTGCACGGCCCGGTAGTGGCTGAAAAGGGTGGCGACGCGCTTGCGCTGCGAGTCGTCGGGCTGGACATGCCTCATGTGAACGCTGAGCGGTGGAAGATGCTCAATGCGAAAAACTTTTCTGAATTTCAGAAAGCGCTGAAGACACTACAGATGCCTATGTTCACAGTGATGTATGCCGATCAGGACGGACACATCATGCATCTGTTCGGAGGGCTGACTCCTCGCAGAAACGAGGGGTGGGACTACTCCGGCATCGTTCCCGGCGACACCTCCGCCACGCTGTGGACCGAATATCACAGATACGAGGAACTGCCCAAGGTTATCGATCCTCCTACGGGGTGGCTTCAAAACGCCAACGATCCCCCGTGGACCACCACTTTCCCGGAAGCTCTGGACGCCGACGATTTCCCCAGCTACATGGCGCCGCGCTTTATGCACTTTCGGGCACAGCAGTCAGCACAACTGATGATGGACGATGACAACATTACGGTTGAAGAATTCGTGCAGTACAAATTTTCAACAAGAATGCTTCTCGCGGACCGCGTCCTGGATGATCTGATCCAAGCGGGGAAAAGTTCCCCGAATGAGCTGACTGTGAAGGCGGCTTCAGTGCTGGCCCAGTGGGACAGACACGCCGATAACGAGAGCCGCGGCGCCGTCCTGTTCAAAGCGTGGGCGGACGGATACGGCATCTCCGTAGAAAAAAGTGGTCTCTTTGTTGAGCCGTGGCGTGAAGGGAATTCCAACAGCACGCCTCACGGCCTGGCCAACCCGGAAGGCGCTGCGGAGGCGCTCGGCGAAGCTGCTCGGAAGGTTGTCGAGGCACACGGTGCTCTCGACGTGGCGTGGGGTGAAGTCTTCCGCCTCCGGAAAGGGACTGTTTATCTCCCCGCCAACGGTGCCCCCGGCGATCCCTACGGCGTCTTTCGCGTCACCGGTTATGGCGCTAACGGCGACGGAACCTACACGGCGGGCGGCGGCGACTCCTACGTGGCAGTGGTGGAGTTCTCCAATCCTGTGAAGGCCTATGCAGTCCTCGGAGCTGGGAACGCTTCCCAGCCCAGTTCTCCTCACATAACCGACCAGCTCGAGCTGTTCAGCGAAAAGAGGCTTCGACCTGTCTGGCTCACGCGAAAGGAGATCGAGGCGAACCTCAAAGAACGGAAAGTTTTTTGAGGATGCCCTCTATCAAAATATAGAATGAAATCTGGCCGCCGTCTCCTCCTGTGCCTCCTGCTCATTGCCGGATGCGAGGATGACGATGGGATCAAGAACCTCGAGCCGACTGTTCTGCTCGTCTCCATGGACGGTTTCCGGTGGGATTATCTGGAGCGCACTGAAACTCCCAATCTCGACTACCTCGTCGCCAACGGTGTGAAAGCCGAATCGCTGGTCCCGGTCTATCCGTCCAGTACGTTCCCGAACCACTACACAATCGCGACGGGCCTCTACCCCGAGAATCACGGTATCGTTTCCAATGGCATGTACGATCCGGAGTTCGACGCTTTCTTCTACATCGGTTCGGGCAGCGAACCGGCGAGGGATGGGCGGTGGTACGAAGGTGAACCCATATGGGTAACGGCGGAAAAACAGGAACAGACCGCCATGACCATGTTCTGGCCCGGCTCTGACGCGGAGATCCTCGGCATCCGCCCCACTGAATACCGCCAGTACGACGGCTCCGTGAAAAACAGAGAGCGCGTGCAGCAGATCCTGACGTGGCTTGATCTCCCCAAGAGGAAACGCCCCACCTTCATGACTCTCTATTTCAGCGATACGGACAGCTACGGCCACAACTACGGTCCCGACGCACCTGAGATGGAAATAGCGATAAAGGAGATGGACGACCAGATGGGGCGGCTCATCACCGGGCTGGACGAAGTGGAGCTCTTGGACCAAGTGAACATAATTATCACATCGGATCACGGTATGGCCCGAACAAGCTCTGCCCGTCTTATCATGATCGACGATCACATTTCACTGAATGATGTAATTATGACGGGCTGGGGTGCGTACGGCGGCATCTGGCCCAATGATGGTCTGGAAGAAACTATCTACGAGGCGCTCAGCGGAAGCCATCCCGGCTGGGACGTCTACAAGAAAAATGAAATCCCGGAACGGCTGCATTACAGGAACCACTGGCGAATTCCCACGATCGTCGGAATCCTTGACGAAGCGTGGTCCGTAACATCGAAAGCGTATGCCGACTCACGGCCCGATGCTTTCGAAGGAGGCGCCCACGGTTACGATCCGGCTTACACATCCATGCATGGGATATTCATTGCTTACGGCCCCGCTTTCAAAGAGAATGTGACGGTTCCATCTTTTCGAAATATTCACCTATATGAGATGATGTGCCATATCCTGGAGTTAACTCCCGCGTCGAATGACGGAAGCCTAGATTCGGTTCGTGCCGTCTTTAAGAACTAGGCCGTTGCCATCTTCTCGGGAGACTCCTAACTTCCGTTTTCCGTTAACAGGTTTGAGACAGAAAAGAAAGTGAGGACAATGTGAGCCAGCCCGGTCAGGAAGCGGTACAACTGCTGAAAGAGTATATCCGCATCAACACCATCAACCCGCCCGGAGATGTGACGGCGGCGGCGAAATTCCTTCAGGATATCCTTGAAAAGGAAGGCATCCCTGTCGAATTGTACTGGCCTGACAAGGCCACGGGCCGCGTCAACCTGCTGGCACAGTTGAAGGGGTCCGGCAAGAAGGCGCCTCTCCTCATGCTCCACCACATGGATGTTGTCCCCGTGGATGAACGTGGATGGACGGAGGAGCCGTTTGGCGGCGCTGAGAAGGATGGTTATATCTACGGGCGGGGATCGCTCGACATGAAGAATTATGGGATCGTGCAGCTCATGTCCATGCTTCAGCTTGCCCGGCACGGCGTGAAGCTTGACCGCGATCTGCTACTGTTGGCAGTCTGCGATGAGGAGATTGGCGGAGAGCTCGGCGCCGGATGGATGGTGGAGAACCACTGGGACGACATGGCGCCGGAGTTTGTTCTTGATGAAGGGGGCTTCGGCACGGAACGATTTTTCACGGACGATGACAGACTGATCTTTTCCGTAGGCGTCGCCGAGAAGCAGATGCTCGCCCTGAACCTTTCTGTGAACCGGGCGCCGGGACACGCCTCCATGCCGCCAAAAGAGAGCGCCAACTTTATTCTTGCCGAAGCGCTGGGGAGGATCGCCGCCTACGAAACGCCGGAAAACTTGACCCCCGTTGCAAAGGAGATGGAGGAGCGCCTCGGGGGACTCGAGGATACACTCTACAACAGTGCGGTCAAGAGGAATACCATTTCTCTCACCGTCCTCAACGGGTTTGTGGGCGACCCCCCGAAAACAAACGTAATCCCCGAACGGTCCGAGGCTGTGCTCGACTGCCGCCTCCTCCCGGAGCAGGACAAGGACGCTTTCCTGAAAGAACTGACGGAAGTGATTAATGATGACAGGATTGACATTCGCCCCATCATGGAACCGAAACAGGAATCGGTGGTCTCCTCTTACGATTCAGATCTGTTCCGCGTCATCGAGGAGGAGACAGTAGCAATCTACCCCGATTCCGTTACCCTCCCTCACCTCGTTATCTACGGAACGGACTCCCGCTACTTCCGGGACCGGGGCGCCACCTGTTACGGCTTTTTCCCGGGGCCCGTGCACATGGAAGAGTACTCCCGCATCCACGGCAACGATGAACGGATTCGGACCAAGAGCCTCAAGAATGCGGCCGAGATTTACTGCAATGTTGTACGGAGATTCTGTGAAAAAGGTTAAAGGAGAAAAGATGCGATATCGAAGTCTGATTATCTGGGCCGTTCTCCTGAGCGCCGTCGCGACGGCACAGGAGCCACCCAAATCCCAGCTGAAGAAAATGGTCCGGGACTATCGGAAAGCTTACGAACATGAACTGTTCACAGAACTTGTGGAGTGGCTTACCATTCCCAACGTGGCCGATGATCAACCGAACATTCGCAGGTGCGCCGCGTGGCTCAAGGCAGCTATGGAGAAACGGGGCATCACCACGCAGATTCTGGAAACAGGCGGGAGTCCCGTCGTGTACGGTGAGCTGAAGGTTCCCGGCGCTAAGCGGACGGTCATGTACTACGCGCACTACGACGGCCAGCCGGTGGATCCCACCAAGTGGATTGACATGGCGCCTTTCTCCCCCACCCTTCGGCCGGCGAAATTAGAGGCGGGATCCACAGAACCGAAACCGATTCCCATGCCGAAGAAAGGTGAAAGCATTAATGAAGAGTGGCGACTGTACGGCCGTTCCGCAAGTGATGATAAATCTCCCATCACTGCCCTTTTAGCAGCCATGGACGCCGTGAAAGCCGCCGGCATCGAATACGGTGCTAACCTGAAGTTCATCTATGAAGGCGAGGAAGAGGCCGGCTCCCCTTTCCTGCAATCTTTCGCTGAAAAGAATAGGGAGCTCTTCGACGCCGAGGTGCTCTACGTCTGCGACGGCCCCATGTATTACAGCAATCAGCCGACCCTTAAGTTCGGGGCGAGGGGCATCACCACCATCGACATCACCGTTTACGGTCCCAACGTGAATGTCCACAGTGGTCATTACGGTAACTGGGCGCCGAACCCCGGCATCAAGCTGGCGCGGCTGCTGACAAGCATGAAGCACGAAAACGGCAATGTGAAGATCAGAGGTTTCTACAACACCGTTACGCCCCTCAGCAAAAGAGAGAAGGATGCGGTGAAGGCGATCCCGCCCTACGATGATGAAATCAAGGAGCTTTACGGTTTCGCAAAACCGGAGGGGCGTGGCGAATCACTCATGGAAAGGATCAATAAGCCGTCGCTGAACATCCGCGGACTGGAGAGCGCCTGGGCCGGTCCTCAGGCAAGAACGGTGGTGCCGGCGGAGGCGACAGCCGCCATCGACATCCGACTGGTGAAGGGGAACGATCCCGATGATATGATCAGCAAGGTGATCGATCACGTGAAGCGGCAGGGGTTCCATGTGGTCTCTGAAGATCCCGACCATGCCACTCGGATGAAATATCCCGACATCGCCAAGATTGTGAAACGGGAGGGGTATCCTGCATCGCGGACTTCCATGGATCTGGAAATCTCCCACCTCACCGCCGAGGCCCTCACAGGATTCCATGACGAACCGGTGGTGATGGTCCCCACCAGCGGCGGCTCGGTGCCACTCTACATCTTTACACAGATTCTTGACGTTCCCACTATCAGCGTCCCCATTGTCAATCATGACAACAATCAACACCAGCCCAATGAAAACATTCGGATAGGCCATTACTGGACTGTCTCTTATACAC
>LUOC01000172.1 GCA_001626655.1 Fidelibacterota bacterium REDSEA-S14_B6
CAGCAGTTCCCGTATCGGTGAACAATTCGCTCGTCTGCGCGCTGCTCCTTAAGTACGGCAATGAACAGCAGAAGGAAAAGTATCTCAAGAAACTTGCGTCGGGGAAACTGCTCGGGGCGTTCTCTCTCAGCGAGCCGCAGGCCGGCTCCGACGCCTCCAACCTCCTCACCTCTGCTGTCCGGGATGGCGACCACTATATAATCAAAGGAACGAAGAACTGGGTAAGCAACGGCATCAACAGCGATCTGGTCATGGTCTTTGCGGTCACTGAGAAAGGGGTGGGTTACAAAGGAATTTCTGTTTTCGCTGTGGAGAAGGGGATCGACGGTTTTTCAACAGGCAAGAAAGAGAATAAACTTGGCATCCGCGGTTCAGACACATGTGAACTCTACTTTGACGACTGCCGCGTACCTGCCGAAAACAGGATAGGAAAAGAAGGAGACGGTTTTTCCATCGCCATGACCGTTCTTGACGGAGGCCGGATCGGTATCGCTGCACAGGCGCTTGGGATCGCACAGGCGGCTATGGAAAAGGCCATCGCCTATGCGAAAGAACGAAAACAGTTCGGCATACCCATCTCCTCATTCGGGGCGGTGAGAGAAAAGATCGCCGACATGGCGACGGGAATCGCCTCCGCAAGACTGCTTACCCACCACGCCGCCGAACTCAAAGACCAAGGGAAGCCGTTCTCCAAGGAGGCGGCCATGGCGAAGTATTCCGCTTCGGAAGCGGCTATGTCCGCCTCCACCGAATGTGTACAGATTTTTGGAGGATACGGCTATATGAAGGAGTACGGCGTTGAGCGACTGATGCGCGATGCCAAGATTACTCAGATATATGAAGGGACCACTGAAGTTCAGAAGCTGGTGATTGCCAGATCAATGTTGGAGGAAGCATGACCGAAATTGAGACAGTTGAGCCCGCAATCGATTGGGACAGTCTGACGTTCAACCTGACACCGGCTAGGAGCATGTACATGGCCAAATGCGAAAGAGGCGGTGAATGGGAGGAGGGGAATCTTGTCCCCTTCGGAAATATTGAACTGTCGCCGGCCGCCGGCGTGCTCAATTACGGTCAGGGCATTTTTGAAGGGACCAAGGCGTTCCGCACTGAGAAGGATAGAGTTGTACTGTTTCGGCCCGACATGAATGCAAAGAGGATGATTCAGTCTGCGGAACGGCTCTGCATTCCGGTCATCCCCGAAGCAACTTTCCTCGACGCTGTCGAACAGACAGTCCGCAACAATGCCGATTACATCCCGCCTTCCGATAAGGGAAGTCTCTACGTTCGCCCCAGTGTCTGGGGGACGGGCCCTGTCCTTGGGGTTCACGAAGCGCCATCGTACACATTCGTGGTTTTTGTGTCGCCGGTGGGGCCGTACTTCCGCGGCGGGATTCCGTGTCTTCACATCAAGGTGACCAAATTATATCACAGAGCGGCTCAAAATGGGACAGGCGCTGCCAAGGCTATCGGTAACTATGGTGCCTCTCTCTATCCTCTAAAGCTGGCGAAAGAACGGGGCTTCAATGAAGTGATGTATCTCAATGCGAAAAATGAAGAAATAGTGGAAGAGCTTGGCGCTGCCAATGTTTTCGCCCTTAAGGGGAATCGGCTCCTGACACCACGGTTGGGTGGGACAATCCTACCCGGTGTAACCCGCGACTCTATCATACATATCGCAAGAGATATTCTTAATCTCGATGTGCACGAGACAGATGTGTCAGTGGACGATATTTTATCTGCAGACGAACTGTTTTGCGCTGGGACAGCCGTCGTCATCTGCCCGATCGGAAAAGTCACCACCGATGATGATTCTGTCGAAATCAGCAAGGAGATGGGGCCGGTGACAGCGGAATTGAGGCAGACGCTACTCGATATCCAGTTTGAGTGCCGAGAAGATCAGTTCAACTGGCTCTATCCCGTTGATGTGTTCTGATGACCGTCGTTAAGACTCGGCGGCTTGCCAGAGAATTGGTCCTCCAGGGCCTCTACGCCGAGGAGATGACACACGACTCCCCCGACAAGATTCTGGAAGATTTGAAGAGCCGGTCTACCTTTGATGATGAATCTTCCACATTCTTTGAAAGGCTCTTCACAACCACGCTGAAACAGCGAGATTGGACAAGCGCGTTGATTGAAGAGCGTCTTGAAAACTGGGACCTCGGCCGCGTAGCGCTCATCGACCGGCTCGTGCTCCAAATGATGATTACCGAAATGGTTTTCTTTGACGATGTACCGCCGAAAGTGTCTATCGCTGAGGGGGTCGAGATTGTGCGAAAGTTCAGTACCGATGAAAGCAGCGGATTTGTTAACGGTATCCTTGATTCCGTTTTTCATTCGCTAGAAGAATTATCTGTTCCTACTGACTGATGAGAGGGTAATTTTTGGGCTGTGATCAGAACTGATAAATGGCTGTAAGTATCCTAAAGAAAGTCTTTGGCACGAAGTCCGATCGTGAGGTGAGGAACCTCTCCTCTACTGTCGAGGAGATCAACCGGATCTGCGACACCCTCTCGGGGAAGTCTGATGAGGAGCTCGTTGCTAGGACGGGGGAGTTTAGAGAGAAAGTTCAGGCTGCGGCGACAGAGGCGGAACAGGAGGCTGTTGAGCAGGGCCTCTCCAAAGAAGCCGTGAGGGACAAAGTACACTCC
>LUOC01000173.1 GCA_001626655.1 Fidelibacterota bacterium REDSEA-S14_B6
GGCCCCCACTGTTGTCTGTCCATCGGTCACGAGAATCACGGCGCCGAGCTGCTCATCACCGGCTGTTTCGGATGCCGATGCAAGTACAGAAGAGATGTTCGTGGACGCTTCGTCCAGGCTCATGGAGAGGGGGCTCCCTTCGAGGCGCCGTATCGATTCACCGAAAGTAAAGGCATCTACGCGCGCTTCTGTCGCTTCGTTATGTGTCAGCGCACGAACAGAACTGAGCAACTGCTCATAACCGTTCAGTAGAGATTCCTTCGAAACGGACTGATGGTAGGCCGAGGATAGAGAGTTGTCGAAAAACAGTTTCACGACTGGTCTCTTAGATATTGATCCTCTCGTCGTCCACTGAATGTTTGCGGCGAGGAGAGCGATAAATAGGAACGAGGAGAGTCGAAACAGGGAAAGAATGCCACGCGCTTTCTGATCCGTTGAGCCGCTAAGTCGATAACTCCAGACTGCAAGGGCAATCGTTCCGGCCGCCGCCATCAAGAGGAGCCACGGAGGGATGATGGGTGACATAGGTTGGCCCGCTACGAAGAGAGCCTCAGGTTCGGGACTACGCTGTGCGTGTGGCCCACCTTATTCTCTCGCATGAGATAAATCTCCCCCAAGAAGGCGATCATGGCTGCATTGTCGGTGCAGAGAGCAATCTCGGGATAGAGGATTGTACAATCGGAAAAATCTGCCTCAGCTTTTTTTCGCAGGAGGCTGTTGGCTGCCACACCGCCGCCGACAAGCGCCGTGCTCACCTCAGTTTTGTCAATAGCGAGTCGCAGCTTGGAGAGGAGAACATCCACGATTGCATGCTGATAACTGGCGGCGACGTCGGCAAGTTCGGACTGAGGCAATGTTCCGCCTCGCAGTTCCACGTGTCGCAAGAGGGCGGTCTTCAATCCGCTGAAACTAAACTCCACCGCATCAGTCTTGTAGAGGGCCCGGGGAAAAGCGACCGCGTCGGGATTCCCTCCCTCAGCAGCCTTTTCGATCTCTACTCCGCCCGGATAACCCAAACCGAGAATCCTCGCCCCTTTGTCAAAGGCTTCGCCCGCGGCGTCGTCCCGTGTTTCACCGATGAGTTCATAATCGCCAAGTCTCTCCACTCTCCAGATCTGTGTATGCCCGCCAGAAACCAGCAGGCAGAGAAACGGGAATTGTAACTCCGGGTAGGCGATAAAGTTCGCGAAAATGTGCGCCTCCATGTGGTTCAGGCCGATGGAAGGGATATTCAGTCCGAGGGCCATTCCGTGTGTGAAGCTGACGCCGGTCAGCAGGGCGCCCATGAGGCCGGGCCCCCGTGTCACCGCAATTCCGTCCAGTTCCCTCTTGCGCACAGAACTTCGTGACAGCGCTTCGTTCGCAGTCTCCAGCAGAAGCCGTTCATGAGACCGTGAGGCTATCTCGGGGACGACACCGCCGTAACGGGCGTGATCTTCCTGCGAAGCGACTACCGAAGAAAGCACAGTCCCATCCTTGCAAACTGCGGCGGCTGTTTCGTCGCAAGACGTCTCGATGCCGAGAACAATCATTCCGGCAAACGGCGGATGGTCAACTCAACAGTCTTGGGGGATAGGTCACTCCACTCGAGTACATCCGCCGGCACGCTTACGGCGGGCTCGTGGGACAACTGTCCCTCAACCAGATGGTTGTAATCAAGCGACACAAAGATGTCCGAGGGTTCGAGGGATGCGATATACTGCACGCCGCCTGTAACAGTCAGCGATACGGTGGAGGGGTTGGCAAAAGCTCGAAAGTTGTCGGGAATATTCTGGATCGTTACGGGCACCTCCGACATGATTCTTTCGCCGATGCTCTGGATGGAAGCCTGAAAAACCACCGCTGTGTCCGAAGATTCCACGACACGGGGGAATGAGAGGTCCAATGGGACGCTGGTTCGAATATCTGACTGGGCTCCTGAGAATTCCTTCTCGGCTGTCTGAACCGATTCCACTCCCCTGATGATTTCTCTTGGGCCCTTCAGTTCGATAGTTCGGGGGGAGATTCTTCCGGAGCCGACCAGGATGAATCCTGCCGACGGCTCAACGGTGACACGTGACGCAACAGACACCGGCTTGATCATGTAATCATCCAGCGAAATGTGGATCGAATCGGGGCGAACTACTTCAACAAACTCAAGTTCAAATCCCGGAGGGATCACCACTTTTTGGCTGTACTTATCGAAGTAGTCGTTCAGGTAGAAATTGTACTCGGTGCTGACACGCTCAAGATCAAGGACGAGCTTGAATTCAGAGATGGACTTCAGGAGAAGCGTCTTCAGAAACGCTCTCCCCGTAGCTGTAAACCGAACATCGGCGGTCGGCGTCACTTCACCGCCGAGCGTCTTCCCCTCTCGAATGTTCCGAACCTCGATCGGCATCTCCACAACGTAATTGTAACGATGCTCTGAAATGACGAAGAGCCAGAGAACGATTGCGAAAAAAAAGGCACCGAACCAAACTGGCAGGTACCCTTCTTTAGCGGTCTTTGAAAGCGTTTGTGGAGTCATTGAACCACTAGCCTACGGCCGGCATGCTACTTGGCGTCTTCGGGATCGCTCTCCTCGTCTGACGGCTCACTCTCTTCTCCCTCACCGGTTTCGCCTTCAACTTCTTCAGATTCCTGTTGGTCAACTTCAGCTTCAACAGGTGATGCTTCCTCTGGTTCGGATGCTTCCTCTTCTGCTTCAGGCTCGGCAGGAACAAACCCTTCCGCAAGGGAAAGGACCACTTTCTTGTCTTCCGGCCGCACTTCAACGACCTCGCACTCAATCTGTTGTTTCTGTTTCAGGCCGTCCATGATCTGCTTCTTAGTCTCGGACGGCAAGGACTCGGCCGGGATGATCCCTTCGACATCCATGTCGAGCTCGACAATGATTCCCTTATCGAGCACGCGGAAAACTTTCCCTTCCACCGTTTTGCCTACCTCGAAGTGAGATATAATGTCGTCCCACGGATCTTCAGTCGCCTGTTTGAGGCCGAGACCGATACGATGGTTTTCGCGAGAGACCTCGAGCACTTTTACCTCTACTTCATCACCTTTTCGAAGCACCTCTTTCGGATGATGAACCACCTTTGTCCAGGAGAGGTCAGAAACATGAATCAGCCCATCGACCCCCTCTTCAAGTTCAACAAATGCGCCGAACTGTGTCAGGTTTCGGACGGTCCCCTTGAGGGTAGAACCGATCACATAACGTTCATCCACCCCTTCCCACGGATCGGGCTGAAGCTGCTTGAATCCGAGGGCGATCTTTCTTTCCTGCGCATCGATACTGAGGACGTGCGCCTCGACTTCTTCTCCCATCTGGACAACTTCGTCCGGCCGGTGAACACTGCGCGTCCACGACATTTCGGAAACATGGACGAGACCTTCAACGCCAGTCTCCAATTCCACAAATGCGCCGTAGTTGGTGAGGCTCACAACCTTGCCCGAGATCTTGGTTCCGACTGGATACTTGTTCTCCACGCTCTCCCACGGATGGGGCGTCAGCTGCTTCAGACCGAGGGAAATCCGCTGTTTCTCCCGATCAATGTCGAGTCACTTCCGAGGGGTGATTGACACGCCCCCAGGAAAGATCGGTGATGTGGAGAAGTCCATCGATTCCGCCAAGGTCGACGAAGACGCCGAAGTCGGTGATATTCTTCACCACACCTTCAATGATCTGCCCCGTGGCAATCTCATCAAAGAGCGACTCCCTCTGTTCCCGAAGCACGTTATGGAGCAGCGCCTTGCGGGAGAGGACAACATTCTTCCGAAGCTGATTAATTTTTACGATCTTGAACTCCATCTCCTGTCCTAGATAGCTGTCAAATTCCTGTACGGGCCTGACATCAATCTGAGAACCGGGAAGGAACGCCTGAATACCGTCCACATCAACCACAAAGCCGCCCTTGATGCGCCGGATGATGGTACCGTTCACGGTTCCGTCCTCTTTCTGAATCTGGATCAGCTTCAGCCAACCTTTCATCCAGACAGCCTTTTCTTTCGAAAGAACTGTCTGACCGTTCTTGTCTTCAATCTTCTCGAGGTAAACCTCGATGGTGTCGCCCATGGTCGGCGGTTCGGCGCCGCTGAACTCGGACCGGGGGATGATCCCCTCCGACTTAAAGCCGATATCCATAATTATCTCTTTTTCGTTCTGCCCGATCACGCGGCCGGTGATAATCTGATTCTGGGCAATGTCTGAAAAAGTTTCTATATACTTATCCATCTCCTCTTCGGCGACAGGAGTTTCTGTCTCTTCCACATCAAACAGTTCGGACGACTCCACAATTCGGATGCCGTTCATCAAACTGGGATCCAGATAATCTTTTGTTGCCTCATGCAGTTCCAGAGAAACTGGTTCGGCCGCAGCTTCACCGTTCTGAGTTTCGGCATCAGCCGTTCCTTCCTCAGAAGTGGGCTCTTCCACGTCTGTTCCGTTCTCTTCTTCTACAACAACTTGTTCGTCTGTAAACACTTCTTCAGTCACTGTCTGTCTGTATCTCCTTTCTCTCCGACCGTTCTCGCACGAGCGAGACAATCAGATCTACCTGTTCATCCATTGTCATTGCTGTTGTATCAACCTCAACAGCTTCGTCGGCCTTCTCCAGCGGCGAGATGGCTCTCGAGGAGTCCAACCTGTCCCGTCGCTTCAAGTCTTCGACGATCTCTTCCACAGTCTGTTCAATACCCAGTTCGGCAAGATCTTTTTTCCGGCGCTTCGCCCGCTCTGCCACATCCGCGACCATAAAGAACTTGAAATCGGCGTCAGGAAAAACTACTGTGCCGATGTCCCTCCCTTCAACCACGGCATCCCTGTTTCCAGCGATTTGCCGCTGCAAGTCCACCATTCGCTTCCTGACAGGCGCCGAAGCACTGACAGCGCTGACAGCGTCCGTCACCTCCTGACTCCTTATTTCACGGGAGACGTCAGCACCGTCAAGAAAAATCTGGGCGCCGCTTCTGTCGAAGTCGATCTCCATCGATTCGGTGCATGCGTCCATCCCTTCATCATCGTTCACATCACATGATTTTGAAAGGACTGCGAGGGTAGCCGCGCGATACATAGCGCCCGTATCGAGGTACAGGAAACTGAGGCGATCAGCGACACGCCGTGAAGTGGTACTCTTGCCTGAGCCGGCGGGACCGTCAATCGCAACGATCAATGACATTCTCCTGTTCGTTGCAGTCCATTATTGAATAAACTGTCTTTCAAAGAGCCAAGCAATTTAACCATCTCCATAAGTGCGAACAAAGATTTAACCAGCAGCAGCCGATGGTGCATTATTTTGGCTTCTCACCAGAGGATAGGTCTCTTCAGTGGTGAGGAAGCGCGATTCCCCTGCTTTCAGATCACCGAGGGTAATACCGGCAAATGCGCTCCTGTGAAGATGTTTCAACTGAACTCCCACTGTCTTAAGAATCCGCCGCACTTCCCGCTTTTTCCCGTGGCGGAGCTTCAGGGTGATTTTCACATCGCCGGCGACAAATTCCTGCCCCACCACTTCGGCGCGACCGATCTCTCCTTCTCCAATGTCGATGCCTGAAGCGATCGACGATTTCTCCGCGGTGGTGAGCTTGCGATCGACCGTCGCTTCATAGATTTTGTCGACCCTGAACTTGGGGTGGGTCAGCCGGTAGGCAAGATCGCCGTCATCAGTGAGCAAGAGAATTCCCGTGGTCTCTTTGTCGAGCCTCCCAACAGGGAAAAGCCGCCGGTCAGTTGACGGTATCAGATTCATGACCGTCTTCCGGCCGTGGGTGTCCCGCACGGTGGTGACGACGCCCGCCGGCTTGTGAAGAATCACCACAGTTCTTTCCGCAGGGACGGCAATCGATTCTCCGTCGAGGGCAACCGAATCTTTCGCTGAGAGCATCCTGAAAGGATTCCTCACTGTCTCGCCGTTGACCTCCACGCGTCCACCCTTGATGATCGACTCAGATTTTCTCCGGGAAGCGACCCCAGCGGCGGCTAGGTATCTAATCAGCCGCATCTCCGGCTGACTCGACGTCATCAAGCTTTGACTCTTCGGCCATGAGCTCTGAAATCTCCTTGAGCTTCGGGAGATCGGCAGTTGAATTAAGTCCGAAAGAGAGGAGGAAGGCGTCGGTCACGGCATACAGCAGAGGTCTTCCAGGCCCCTTCGCCCGGCCGGAGATCCTCACCAGTTTCTTATCGAGGAGCGTCTTGATGACCCCGGCGCACCCCACGCCTCTGATGCTCTCGATTTCGGCCCGTGTTGCGGGCCCTTTGTAGGCGATCACCGCCAGAGATTCCAACGCGGCCTGAGAGAGAGGAGTCTTACCTGCACGAGTCAGCATGCGGCGGATCCACGGCGCAAACTGAGGAAGGGTCGAAAGGCGATAACCTCCCGCCGCCTTCTCTATGGAAAATGCCCTTCCCGTCTTCTTGTATTCCTTTTGAAGCTGTTGGACACCATCAACCAGCGGAGGGGCCGAATCGCCATCGAAACAGACGTTCAGCTTAGATTGGGTGAGCACATCTCCAGAGGCAAGGAGCAGAGCTTCAATAATCTGAAGCTCTTCAGTCGTCACCTTCTTCGCCACCGCTACGCTTCGATCCTTTCGAGAAGTATATCTTCAAACAGTTGCTTCTGGCGAACTCTCACCTGACAATCCCTGATGAGCTCCAGAATTGCGATGAAGGTGACAATTACCTCCTGACGAGATGAGAACTTTGGGAACAGCTCAGAAAACATGATCTGACTTTTCTCCACAAACCTGCTGAGAATCATGGCCACCTTTTCCTTGACCTGAATCTCCTCCCGCTCTACGTCGTAGTGAACGGCCGGCGGAATCTGCTGCAGCACTTTCTTAAACACCGTAACAAGCTCAAAGAGCGTAACATCTTCAAGGTAGAAACCGGGGTCTTCTTCAGAATCCGTCACGCTGTGGACGACCGAAGGGTGGAATCTCCTGCTCTCAAGATCGTTCAGCTC
>LUOC01000174.1 GCA_001626655.1 Fidelibacterota bacterium REDSEA-S14_B6
CCCTCACAGATGGTATGTAACTGACCCCCTGCCGCTCCCGCTGGATTCTCAGCACATTGACGGCGTCGGCCCAAGCGAGCACTTCATCAAGATCGTAGTTCACCGAGACGCCAAGTTCTTCGATATTCACCGGCATCAGGTTAGGCGGGCCGCACAGTGTCACTTCGGCGCCCATGCTCAGCAGTCCGTGGATGTTCGATCTCGCCACCCGGCTGTGTGTGATGTCGCCCACGACAGCAACCTTGAGGCCTTCCAGTTTCCCCTTCACTTCGAGCAGGCTCATCATGTCCAACAGTCCCTGAGTCGGATGTTCATGAGCCCCGTCGCCGGCGTTGATCACCACGGCATCCACGTAGTGCGTAAGGTGGACGTGAGCCCCCGGCGAAGGGTGCCGCATCACGATACAGTCGATCTTCATCGCTTCAATATTCCGTGCCGTGTCCTTGAAGCTTTCCCCTTTTTTCAGGCTGCTGCCGGAGGCGGAAAAATTGACGGTGTCAGCGGAGAGCCGCTTTTGAGCAAGCTCGAAGGACATCCTTGTCCGCGTGGAGTCCTCGAAGAAGAGGTTTACGACCGTCTTCCCCTGGAGCGTCGGAACTTTCTTAATGGAACGATCGAGGACTTCCCTGAACGAAGAGGCGTGCTGGAGGATAAGTTCAATATCTTCCTTCGGCGTTTCCGCAAGACCGAGAAGATGCTTCTGGCTCAGAAATCCCACGGTTCAGCCCTGCTTTCCCATACGTTATTCATAGCTCACAAGGTAGACCGCATCTTCATCGTCAAGCTCTGACAGCCTCACCAGAACGTGCTCCGTGTTGGAAGTGGGGATGTTCTTCCCGACAAAGTCCGCTTTAATCGGCATCTCCCTGTGGCCCCGATCCACAAGGACGGCCAACGCCACCGAAGCGGGGCGGCCGAAATCCATGATCTCGTTCATCGCCGCTCGAATGGTTCTGCCGGTGAAAAGGACGTCGTCCGCGAGGAGCACAATCTTTCCGTCAAGGGAAAATGAGATGTCAGTCCCCTTCACCTGAGGCTGAATAAGCCGCTCGCGAAAATCGTCCCTGTAAAAAGTGACATCGAGGAAACCGGTGGGAACGTCAACTCCGGATATTTTCTTGAGAGATTTTGCAAGCCGCATCGCGATGAACTCGCCCCTCGTCCGGATTCCTACCAATACCAACGAATCGATGGAGAGCCGTTCCGTCAGCTCGTGGGCCACGCGGGTAAGCGAACGATCGATCTCGCTCTTGTCGAGGAGCTCTTTCCTCTTCTTCGTCATCACAACCTCATACAAAAAATCCTCCCGAGAATGGAGGATTCCTGTATCGTCCTTACCTCCTCTCGGGAACGGTTTAAAGGACAGCCGAATCTATACCCTTTTCAGATTACAATCAAAACTGATTTCGGGCGCGATCGATTTCGTCAACGACCAATTCGGCAGACATCCCTTCTTCAATGTGAAGAGTGACATCGATCTCTTCCCTGTCGAACCACTTGAGCTGTTTCCGGGCGTACTGCCGCGTCTCGATCTTGATCCTCTCCACAGCCTCCTCGAGACTGATTTCTCCCTTGAGGTGGCGCAGCAGGTTCCGATAGCCGAGGCTGTCCATGGGATGGGCTCGACTGTCAAAACCGAGGTCGAGCAAAGTCTGCACTTCATCCGCCCATCCGTTCTCGATCATCCTTTCCGTCCTGCTGTTGATGCGCGGAATCAACGCCTCAAGTTCCGATCGGAGGTACACTGTGGAGAAGCGGTCGGTCCGTCCCTTTTTCTTCTGGTTCATGAAATGCTCGGTGGGAGGCTTGCCTGTGATTTCATAAACCTCCAGCGCCCGGACGAGCCGCTTGTGGTTGTTCGGATGAACGATCTCGGCGTAGTCCGGATCAACGTCTCGAAGCTGAGCCAGCAACGCTTCCGCCCCTTCCGTTTCAAGGCGCTTATGCAGTTCTGCACGCACCTCCAGATCACTTGATGAATCTTCAAAGAGGCCTCTTGTCAAGGCTCGGAAATAAAGGCCGCTCCCGCCGCATACGATGGGGAATTTCCCTCGACTTTTCACCTCCTCGATTGTCCCTTCCACCAGTTCGGCATACTCCCCGGCGGAGATCAGCTCTGAAGGGTCGCGAATCCCGATGAGGTGGTGAGGCACGCTTCTCCGCTCCTCCTCTGAAGGCTGGGCTGTCCCCACTGCCATGTGGCGGTAGATCTGCCGGGAATCGAGACCGATCACCTCCCCATCCAGTCGAAGTGCTAACTCTACGGCTACACTACTCTTCCCCACGGCGGTGGGACCGACAATAATGAAAGTTCTTGAGGGAGCTGACTTAGGTGCGCTCAAAGCGCCGGTCGAGTTCATCAAAGAGGGCTGCGCTTTCTGCTGATTCCTGTAAGTGTCGATAATCTCGGTCAGCACCTCTTTCTCACTCCCCCACCCGAGCTCGGACGGCACCCCTTCAATCATCACCGTATCCTTCCCAAACTCTTTCATCCGGAAGCCGATCTTCTCGAGATAAGGGATCAGCTCCAGCAGTGTGGAGAAATCTTCGGCGGGGAGTTCGACAACCTCCGGAAAGAGGAGCGTCTGACTCGGGAGCGGACTCCCCTCCATCGCCTCCATCGCCTGTTCAAAAAGAACACGCTCGTGCGCCACATGCTGATCGATGACCACAAGTCCGCTCTTGATTTCCGAGATGATATATTTGGTGTGAACCTGCCAGATGCTGTCAAGATTGACGCCCGATTCCTCTTCCTCACTCTCGCCCAGCGATTTCACATACGACTTGGCCCGTTCCACCGATTGCCGGGAAACTGTTGCGGAAGGAGGAGACGGGGTGAGCGTGAGTGTCCCCTGACTGCCTCCCGGAATGGGGCCTTCGGGTGCGGCGAGGAAATCCGGCATGGACAAAAGAATGTCGCTCAGCGCGCCGGAAACGGCTGTCTTCAGCGTATGGTAAATGCGCCACTCGTCTCTGAAACGGACCTCCGTTTTCATGGGGTGAACGTTCACATCCACCGAGTCGAGAGGAACATTCAGATTGAGTACGAAGAATGGAAACTCTCCACGAGAGACCAGTGATTGATAGGCCGAATAGACGGCCGAATTGAGGAGCCGGTTGACGATGTACCGGCCGTTCAGGAAAAGGCTCTGTTCCCCTCGCCGCTTGCGGACAAGGTTCAGGTTTCCCCCGTAGCCGGTGATGACGAACGGCTCGGCCTGATGGTTCACTTCCAACAGATTCTTCTTGTAGGAAGGGTCGAAGACTGCGGCGATTCGATGTTCAAGAATAGCGGGAGGCAGTGTCATCACTTCCTTCTCATCGGCGGTGAGGCCGAACCGGACATCGGGGCGGCACAGCGCAAATCGTCTCACCATCCTGACAATGTGCCTCAGTTCGGTCTGAGCGCTCTTCAGGAATTTTCTCCGAGCGGGAATAGAAAAGAATAAGTCGCTGACCGAGATTGCCGTCCCCCCCGAGAAGGGAGCCGGCGCCGGCTCGGTCATTTCCCCGTCCGCCAGTGAAATCTCGTAACCGTTTTCCTCCCCGTTCACCGAGGACTGGGCCTTGACTCTCGCCACCGATGCGATACTCGCCAGCGCTTCTCCGCGAAAGCCGAGGGTGTCGATGGCGAGGAGGTCGTCTACCGTCCCGATCTTTGAGGTGGAGTGTCGGGCAAAAGCGAGGGCAAGGTCGTCCTTGCCGAGGCCGGCGCCGTTGTCTATCACCTGAATGGAGCTGTTGCCGCCCCCTCGAACAATCACTTCAATCTCGCTCGCTCCGGAGTCGAGACTGTTTTCAATCAGCTCTTTCACCACAGAAGCGGGCCGTTCCACCACTTCGCCGGCGGCAATCTTGTTTTTCAGATCTTCGGGCAGAACCTTGATCTTACCCATCTTTCGACATCACCTTTGCGACAGCGACACTAATTTCTCCGTGAAGTTCTTCGCCCTTCTTCATCAGGCCATCAGAGGACTTCTTCATCTCTTTGCAAAACTTTTGATCATCAATCCCATCGAGATTAATGAGCACGTTCAATCTCGCCCCCCGGAGTCCGGCGAGGGCCGCCTCAGCCGCCACCGCTGCGTCACTGACAGAATTAGGGTTCCCTTCGCTCACAGCCGAACGGGACAGTGCCATCGCCTCAAAAGAGAGACGGCATACTTCCATGGGGATTTGAGTCGCTTTCTTGGTAGCGGTTTGAATCGCCTCGTGCCGCGACTTTTTTTCTTCGTCGGTCCGCTTCTTCATCCTGAACGCGGCCATCACGCCGTTGAAGGCGGCTGTGTCCTCATCTACGAGAGAGGTGAGCCGATCCTTCAGTTGCTGGGCCTGAGTCCCCAACTCCTCCATCTCCCTTCTCAGATCCTCCATCCCTTTTTTCCCATGAGTCAGCGCCGCCACCATGCTCACCAGCGCCGCACCCAGAGCGCCCATCAACGCCGAGACCGAACCGCCGCCCGGCGCCGGTGAATCGCTGGAAAGTTCATCGGTGAAATCGGACACTGTTTTCGAAACCAGCTCCCCCTTTTCCGCAAGGCGGTACTCGACGACCCTCTCCTCTGGATTGAAGGGGGACACATCGTTGAGGCCGAGGGACTCCACCGCCGCGTGGACGAGTTCCGATTCCGCCACGCCGGTGGTCTTCCCTTGTGAAGTGAGATAGTGTCTCCCCGCCATCAGCATCGCCTCCAGCGGAACCAGCCCAACG
>LUOC01000175.1 GCA_001626655.1 Fidelibacterota bacterium REDSEA-S14_B6
CGTAAACATATCAGACAACCGCGGTTATGACAATCAGCCGTCCTTCATGCGGGGAGGAAGAGAAATCCTTTTCACCTCCACGCGGAACAGGCAGACGGACATTGTCAGATACAACATCAGGCGGCAGTCCAAGAGTTGGCTCACGGAGACGGAAGGGAGCGAATACTCCCCCACACAAATCGGCAGCTCACAGAACTTTTCGGCGATCCTTCTGGAGAAGGACGGGACGCAGCTTCTCTACAGATACAGCATGAGAACAGGAGAAGGAGAGGTACTCGTCCCGGGCCTGAAGATCGGCTACCATGCGTGGGTTGACAGACACAGCCTCATCTCCTTTGTTCTTGGGAGCCCCCCCTCACTCACCATTTCGGACCTGAAAGAGAGAACCAACCGGATCGTTGATGACACCATCGGCCGATCGCTCCACGCTGTTCCGGGGCGGGATGTGATGAGCTACATCAGCAAGAAGGAGAAGCAGTGGACAGTCAACTCTTACGAGCCCGAAACGGGCGGCATTGACTATATCGCCAGAACCCTCGGTGAATCGGAAGATGTGGCGTGGACGCCTGCCGGAATACTCCTGACGGGAGTCGGCTCCAAGCTCTACATGCTTGATCCACGCCGATACCGCGACTGGACAGAGGTTGCCGATCTGGAGAGGTTCGGACTGGCTGGAATCACACGCATCGCCGTCAGTCCAAGGGGAGCAAAGATTGCGGTAGTTGTGGCGGAAGCGCAGTGCACGCCGTCGGTGGTCTACCTGTTCCGCCACGCAGAGAAACAGATTATTGAAGGTGAGGACGATCCCGAACTGGCGGAAGAAGGGAGGGAAAGGTCCGAAGCGCTTTCGGAGGTGCTGAAAGATGTGAGGGGTGTCATCTACAGCAGTCAGTACAGACGGACGCTTCAGACCGTGGCGCCCCTTGAAAAGGTGTGGGCCGTGGAGGCGAAGATCGTTCGGGCTCAGAATCCTGAGGAACAGATTGAAGTTCTGTTCGAGGAGCATTGCGATGAAAATGTTCTCATTTCCGGACACTCGAATACGCTCCCAAACCTCATCTCCCTCTTGGGCATCACCGAAGAGATCATAATTGAAGACGATCAGTACGGCGACCTCTTTATCGTCCGGTGGAAGGACGGCAGACCGGAGTTGTCCGTCCAGCAGATAGGGAAGTGATTACTTCTTGCTTCATGTCGGATGATGCTGTCTATTGCTACCTAACTCTTTATTCTAAAGGTGATTAGCGCCAAAACGGAGACTTTTTGTAGATTCTTCCGGTTCATTCTCAAAGAAAACTAAGTGGGGATAAGAATATGAAACGCATCAAGATGCTATTGTTGTCGCTGGTGATCATTTCGCTCACCGGCCAGCTCACGGCGGAGGATAAGTCAGTCTGGTCAGCCGGAAACTTTTCCGGACTGAAGATGAGAAGTATCGGTCCGGCCCTCATGGCGGGGAGGATTGCAGACATCGCCATCCATCCTGAGAACGACAATATCTGGTACGTGGCCGTCGGCTCGGGCAACGTCTGGAAGACAGACAACGCCGGCGTCACGTGGTCGACGATCTTTGAAGATCAAGGCTCTTACTCTACGGGCGCCATCACCATTGATCCCTCCAATCCGGAAGTGATCTGGCTCGGTACCGGCGAGAACGTCGGCGGCCGCCATGTCGGTTATGGCGACGGCATCTACCGCTCCGATGATGGCGGCGGGAGCTGGACCAACATGGGATTGAAAGAATCTGAGCGCATCTCCCGAATTATTATCCATCCCGCCGATTCGGACATCGTCTGGGTGGCAGCTCAGGGGCCGCTCTGGTCCAAAGGGGGCGAACGGGGCGTCTACAAAACAACAGACGGTGGGAAGAATTGGAAGCAGACCTTAGGCGACAAAGAGTGGGTCGGAGCCACAGAACTTGTGATCGATCCCCGAAATCCGGACAGACTCTATGCCGCCACGTGGCAGCGCCACAGGACCATCGCCGCTTACATGGGCGGCGGCCCGGGAACGGCCCTCTACGGCAGCGACGACGGCGGCGAGACGTGGAAGAAGTTCTCCAAAGGTCTGCCTACCTCGAACTTGGCGAAGATTGGTCTCACCATTTCACCTCAGAATCCTGATGTCCTCTATGCGGCCATTGAGCTTGACCGGCGGAAAGGCGCCGTCTACCGCTCCACCGATCGGGGCGCCACGTGGAAAAAACGGTCGGACACCGTCTCCGGCGCCACAGGACCTCACTACTATCAGGAGCTGTACGCCTCGCCTCACAAGTTTGACAGGCTCTATCTCATGGATGTCCGAATCCAAGTCTCTGAGGATGGGGGCAAAACGTTTCGCCGTCTCAGCGAAATGCACAAGCATTCCGACAACCATGCCATCGCCTTTCGCGAAGATGATCCAGATTACCTCCTGATTGGAACGGACGGAGGGCTCTACGAAAGTTTTGATCTCGCACAGAACTGGCGTTTCTTCGAAAATATGCCCCTTACCCAGTTCTACAAAGTTGCGGTGGACGACGCCGAGCCTTTCTACAACATTTACGGCGGAACACAGGACAACAGCACACAGGGCGGCCCGTCACGGACCGATAACGCTCAAGGAATACAGAACTCCGACTGGCGCGTGGTACTAGGTGCGGACGGTCCCCAGCCCGCCCCCGAGCCGGGGAACCCGGACATCATGTACGGGCAGACCCAGCAGGGCGGCCTCCACAGAATTGACCTCGTCACCGGTGAGGTGATCAATATCGTGCCTCAGCCTGAAGTCGATGAACCTTATGAACGGTTCAACTGGGACGCGCCAATTTTCGTCAGCCCTCACTCCCCGACGCGTCTCTACTTCGGCTCCCAGCGGCTATGGCGCTCAGACAACCGCGGCGACAAATGGACGGCCGTGTCCGGCGATCTCACCCGTAATGAAGAGCGGTTCGCCCTTCCCATTATGGGGAGGGTTCAAAGCTGGGACAATGCGTGGGACCTCAGCGCCATGTCCACCTACAACACCATCACATCCATCGCCGAATCGCCTGTTCAGGAAGGAGTGATCTACATCGGCACTGATGACGGACTCATCCAAGTGACGGAGAACGGCGGCAAGAAGTGGAAGAAGATTGAAGTCGGCTCTCTGCCGGGCGTTCCCGCTACGGCGTACGTGAACGACATCAAGGCAGACCTCTTTGACGCCAACACTGCCTACATTGCGCTGGACAATCACAAGTTCGGCGACTTCGAGCCTTACCTGCTGAAGACTACGAACAGGGGGAAGTCGTGGCGCTCTATCGCGTCCAACATCCCTGACAGAACCTTGGTGTGGCGAATTGTTCAAGACCATGAAAAAGCAGGGCTGATGTTCGCTGCTACTGAGTTCGGGATTTACTTTACGGTGAACGGCGGCGGTGATTGGGTGAAGCTTTCAGGCACTCCTGTAATCTCATTTCGTGACCTTGCCATTCAGCGGCGGGAAAACGATCTCGTCGGCGCTTCATTTGGAAGAAGCTTCTACGTTTTCGACGACTATTCCGTCCTGAGACACGTCTCGGAAAGACAGATGGATGAGGATGCTGCGCTCTTCCCCTCCCGGGACGCGTGGTGGTTCATCCCTCGATCCCACCTCAGTGCCTGGGGCAGGAGAGGATCGCAAGGCGCCGATCATTACGTCGCCGACAATCCCGAATACGGCGCCGTCTTCACGTACTATCTCAAGGAGTCAGTGAAGACACTGAAACAGGAGCGGCGTGAAAAAGAGAAAGAGTTGAATGAGAAAAACCGTGACGTACCTTTCCCCGGCTGGGACGCCCTCGATGCTGAACTGCACCAGGAAAAACCGAAAGTGTGGATCTCGGTGGAAGACGGCCAGGGGAATGTGGTGAGAAGAGTGCCCGCGCCCTCCGGGAAAGGGTTTCACAGGGTGGCGTGGGATTTTCGGTACCCCTCACCTTACGCCGTCCGGCGGTTTTCTCGCGCCGCCCGGAACATACACAGCCTCCCTCTACAGACAGGTTGACGGGGAGATAACCCAACTGGCGGGGCCGCAGGAGTTTCAAGTTGTTCAGCTCCGCAAGGGGGCGCTTCCGGGAGGACGACTCTCCAGCGTCGCCAGTTTCTGGCGGAAATATGAGGATGTAGTCCGATCGGCCAGTGCGGTTAACCTCACGCTCTCCAAGTCTCTCGTGAAAGTGAATGCCATGAAACTGGCTCTCGCGAATTCAACGGCTGAATCCGGCGACTTCGATAAGCGACTTCACGACTTGAGGGCCGATCTGATGGCGCTCGACTCCAAACTGAACGGCAACCGGTCGAAGAGAGAACCGGGAGAGAAACGGAATCCCACCACTGGTTCGTACCTTTCTTCCGTGGGAAGAAGTATCGGCCGATCTACCTACGGTCCCACCGAGACGAACAGGAAGAGTCTCGAAATCGTGATAGATCAGCTCGACGATGCACGTCGGGAAGTTGAGTCGGCCCAAGAGAGAATCTCCGAGTTGGCACAGGATCTGCTTGAGGCCGGCGCACCGTGGCACTCCCGAAACGGTAAACGAAAAAAGAAATGGGTCGACCGCCTGTTTCTGATGATAAAGGAGCGAAACATGAAAACGATCGACCCCAAGAGTTTTATCATCGGCGTATTGTGCGCCGCTCTCTTCCTCACCCTCACCGGCGCGAAGAGGCAGTCGGACAACCTCGGGGACATCCTCGTCAATTCCATCACCGTCGCTGATGACGGCATCGGCCTCGGGGGGTGGATCGCCATCACGGACACCAGCGGCAACGAAGCCATTGTTATCGGACTGGATGAGGATGGAGGCAAGGTACAGGTGAACAATCACGACGGGAAACTTATCGCTTTTCTCGCCAGCGATGACAACGGCAGCGGTCATCTCCTCACTTATGGCGCCGAGGGACGGGAGTCCGCCTTTGTCGGCACCAGTGTAACCG
>LUOC01000176.1 GCA_001626655.1 Fidelibacterota bacterium REDSEA-S14_B6
AGCAAATATATCGAAAGCAATGGGAGGGCGAATAGCAGAGGAATTAATTTTTGGTCATGAAAAAGTTACTTCAGGTGCATCTTCAGATCTGTCTCTCCCCAACTGTTTGAGCTCGTGTAGACCAGCTCGGTGGCGTCGAAATCGTAGTTCTCTTCGTCCACTTTACTTAGAGATTGCGCCTTCACAAAAGTTGTGGCAAACCGGAAATTCTTGGTAATCATGTGGTCGCCATACTCAGCGGCCGACGGCCCCAGACTTACACTGCTCTGTCGGTTCAGCCCCGTTGAAGTGAGGACAAAACTGGAGTGCGACTCCACCACCATGTCGCCGTTAAGTTTCACGTTCCAGTCTGTCATCAGTTCTTCAAGACCGCTGTCGGTCTCGGGATCGAGCATGGCGAGGACATTGCCTCCCGTGGCGAGGAATTTTCGGAGGGCGTCCACCTCATTGGAGGCAAACTTCCGCATGGGCCCGGCGATCACAACAACATCCCCATCTTCCGGCACCTCATTCTCCTGAAACAGGTTCAGGGCGTCTACCTGAAAATGCTGTTTCTCCAGCTCATCCTTTACGAACTCAGCGCTCGCCATCCCCGGTTCATCGGGAAAGATCGCCTTTTCACCATGCCCCTGAACAAAGTAGACTTTCCGCAGTTCATCGCGCGTCACCTTGATGAGAGCGTTTGTGATCTCTTCTTCGCCGGTGCTGTTGATCTCTTCGTCTTTCAGCTCTGTCTTGAGCACGACTGTGGGAAGATCGAGGTACTGCTTCTCCGGACCGAAAAACTCCCGGACTCGCTCCGGCTCCTTGATGGGGTCGATGATCTCGTAATTAAACTTTCCCGAGTAGTGGGAGTACTCAATCATTCGATCTTCCATCCGCTGAGTTTCCGCATCAGTGACAAACGCCGCAAGGGTCACTTCTCGATCGAGGTTCTTCAGGATGTTGACGGTCTGCTCCGAAAGTGAAAACTCCCGCTGAGAGGTGGTGTCCACTCGCCACGAATGGCGGATCGAGAGGTAATCGAGCAGTCCCACGATGACCAACACGAGGACGATGACCACCAGCGCATTGGCGCTCAGTTGCGTCCTGCGCGATTTTACTGAATCGAAAACCTTTCTGTAGTTGGTGGCGACCGGAAACAGAAGGAGAATCGCCCCGAGGGCGATGAGCGACCACGCGACCCAATCGAACTTGACGATGGAAACGCCGTAGAGCCACCCGAGGAAAAGGACTCCCAGTCCGTCGTATGTTGCGCCGCGCCACAGTTTGAAACCTTTCATTACGACCTCCACCTCAAACTTTCGATACTCTGATGAGCAAGAAACAGCGTTATTCCGCAGATCGATACATAATACATCAGGTGCCCTGTATCGAATATCCCCTTGGCGAAATCATCGAAATGTTCCACAATCGAGAGATACTGGAAGAAGCCGCTCATCGCTCCTGAAGAGAAGTTGGCGAACCACCCCACCAGCCAGAGGAACAGCAGCGCCACGAACGTCCCCATGGCGGCGATAATCTGATTTTCCGTCATGGAGGAGATCCAGACACCGATCCCCACCGAAGCGGCGCCCATCCCGATGATTCCGATGTATGCAATCGCCACAGGCATAACGTCGGGATCGCCGAACAGGACGATCACCAGTGGATAGACCCACGTCAGCAGTGCCATGATGATATAGAGAGAGAACGCTGCCAGGAACTTCCCCGCCACGATATGAGCGGTGGTGACCGGCGACGTCAGGAGGAGTTCCAGCGTCCCCGTTTTCTTGTCGTCCGAAAAGCTCCGCATGGTAATCATCGGCACCACAAAAAGCGTGATGACACTTATGTTGGAGAATAGCGGTCGGATGATCATGTGGTTCACATTTATCGGCGGCGCCGGCTGACGCATCCTCGCTGCCTGGTACTGAAGGTTCGCCGCATACTGGAGGAACGACGAAGTCAGCAGGTAGAAGAAAACCCCCGTAAGCACGAGAAACAGGCCGATCACCACGTAGGCGATGGGGGAAGAAAAATATGACCTGAACTCGCGGTTGAAGATGGTTAGGATATTCCTCACGACAGCACCTCCTCTGATCCTGACATCATGTGAATAAACACATCTTCTAATGTCGACTCTTCCACCTTCATTTCAAGCAGGCTCCACCCTTTCTCCGAAAACAGGTTTGAGAGCGATTTTCTTACATGATGTTTGAAATCGCATTCCAAGATCAGGGAACATTGGCCGTTCTGAGATGACGATTCCAAAAGGGCGCTCACGCCTTCGGTTCCTGTCGCCGCGGCTGTCACCTCTTCAACGGGCCCTTCAACCACTACCGTCAGTTTTTCCGATCCCTGCATCGATTTCGCCAGTCCGTCCGGTGTATCCTTGGCGATAATCTTCCCCTCTTGGATGATCACCACCTCGTCGCACGTCATCCCCACCTCAGGCAGGATGTGTGTGGATAGGATGATAGTGTGATTTCCGGCAAGGGACTTGATCAACTCTCTCACTTCCCACTTCCTTGGCGTCAATCTGTTTGATGCGCGCGGCGAAGTTGAGGTATTCCTCAACAGTCATGTCTACGTAAAGGGGCGGCGTTTCCGGCAGGTAACCTATCCTGCGCTTCACCTCGATGGGATCCTTCGCCACGTCGTAACCGGCCACCACGGCCGTCCCTTTGGTCGCGGGCATAAAGCCGGTGACGATACGCATGGTCGTCGTCTTCCCGGCGCCGTTCGGCCCGAGGAATCCGAGAATCTTTCCCCTCTCAACATCAAAGGAAATATCGTCAACGGCCACGAACGAACCGTAGCGCTTAGTTAAGTTCCTGATCTCAATCATACAGCCTCCATCGGTTTCACTCCATTCCTTGCGGTGGTCCAATATAATCTTGTGGTTCTGAGAAAATCATCAATCACATTCAAGTCTGTTTTGCAGTCGGATATGCCCGGCCGAAAACGGGCAAATTTCGCCAAGTCGGAGCGCTTCAGCATCTCAATCACACCGTCAAGCTTTTCCCCATCGGCGGGAATCAGATCTCTGGCCCCCTCGATCTCCGACGTGGTCATTTCTATCGCCCTAACAAAATACTGGTGCTCAATGTACTCCCGGAGCAGATAGGAAAGTTCAGCGTAATAAAGCTTGACCTCCTCGGCAC
>LUOC01000177.1 GCA_001626655.1 Fidelibacterota bacterium REDSEA-S14_B6
CTCATTGGCTTGCCGAGCCACTTCGAATGCCGACTCCGTCCCCAGTCTGCCCAATCTGCTTGCCAGTCCTTTCACGATTCTATAGCTCCTTCAAGGCTCTCTTTACCACATTCTCAGTATCGCCATCAAGTTGGTCTTGTTGCTGCAGTTTGGTCAGCGCCCGGAAGCCGTCGGTGCGGTTAAAGCCGAGGGCAGTCAGAGCGGCGAGGGCGTCTGAAAATTGGTCCGGCAGTTCGCCATCACCGGGAAGAACGGTTGCGTCTATGCTCTCCACCAGTTTTTCTTTCAGTTCCACGATAATCCGTTTGGCAGTCTTTTGGCCGATGCCCGGCAGGGCCGTCAGCGCGGCCACGTCGCCGGCGACGATCCTCCGCTTGAATTCATCGGGGCTGGCGCCGGATAGAATTCCCATGGCCAGCTTCGGACCGATCTTTGAGACAGCGATAAGCATCTTGAAGAGCGCCAGCTCGTCCTCCCCGGAAAAGCCGTAGAGTTCGAGCGCATCTTCCCGAACGTTGAGGTAAGTCCTCAGCTCCACTTTCTCTCCCACATCGGGAAGATGGTCGGCCGTGGGGACGGAGACGGAAGCCTTCAGCGAAACACCCCCGATGTCTATCACCACGCCTGTGGGTTGTTTTACCTTCACTTTCCCTTGAATGGAATGTATCACGCTGAAACCGTCTCCATCTGATGAAGGTGACAGAGCGCCGTGGCGAAGGCGTCAGTCACATCGAGTCTGTCGGGCGTCTTCTCCATCTTGAGAATAGAGCCGATCATATACTGCACCTGTTCTTTCGATGCGTTTCCATTACCGACTACCGAAAGCTTAATCTTCCTCGGCGAATACTCGGCGCAGGGGAGTTTGCTGTGGGCGGCCGCGAGCATGGCCACCCCTCTCGCCTGACCGAGGATCAAAGCTGTCTTCGCGTTATTCCTGTAAAACGCTTCCTCGATGGCGAACTCGGTCGGCGCATAGCGATCGATGACGTCGAGGACTCCATCGTAAAGCACCGACAGACGCACATGAATAGCCTCTTTCACCGGCGGTTTGATGGCGCCCCAAGTGACAACAGTAGTGGAATCTTCCACAGTTTCAATGATGCCATAGCCGGTCGTGGAGAGGCCGGGATCTACCCCCATGATTCTTCTCATTCAGCCCACCGATTCAAGTTTTTCGTCATCGATATCAAAATTTGCAGACACTCTCTGGACATCATCATGATCATCGAGCGCTTCCATCAGCTGGAGAGTTTTACGTGCTGTCTCCCCTTCCACAGCGACAGAATTCGTCGGCATCTGGAGAACCTCGGAAGACCTGACGTTAAATCCTCCGTCCTCGACACTCTCTGTGACAGAGGGCAAATCTTCCGGCGCGGAATGGACAATGTAGACGTCACCCTCATCGCTGAAATCATCACCTCCGCCGTTCACGATTACATCAAGAAGGGCTTCTTCGTCGGTGCCGTTCTTGTCTAACAGATGTCTCAGCTCGGCAACTGTCCGCTTTCGGTTGTCAGTGGTCACCTCCACCATTATGGCGACGCCGCCAGATCCATATCCTTCGAACAGCGCCTCCTCATAGGAAACGCCTGGAAGCTCGCCGGTCCCCTTCTGGATCGCTCGCTTAATATTGTCGGCGGGCATGTTCGCCCCTTTCGCAGCGATAACAGCCTGCCGGAGTCTCGGGTTGGACTCTTCATCACCTCCGCCGAGCCGAGCAGCAACTGTAATCTCCTTGATGATCTTGGTAAAAACCTGCCCCCGCTTGGCGTCGACGACGGCCTTCTTCCTCTTGATCTGAGCCCATTTAGAGTGACCGGCCACACGTCACCTCACGGACTGTTCTAAGCCGGTGAGCAGGAGGCGCAAGGATACAGTTGACCAAACACCGCTCCGAGGTCGATGTAGTGTCATCAAGACGCTAGAAGTTATTGAGGTGAAAAGTGGAGGACAACTCATTTCACCTCGGTCATGGGCGGCGTGGTGCGGCAGCGCGCTTCACTTGGGTCCGGATGATCCATGCGGCTCGGTGCCCCAATCCGGCGATACGCTTTCTCGCCTGTTCGGCGGCCGACCGCGACCGGAAATTTCCCACCCTCAATTTGTAGTTCGGTGAATCAAAAATGATGTACACTTCCCCGTTGAAGACAGGTGAAAGTTCACCAAAGAGCCTGTTTGCCTCCTCGAGTTTCTGCGTTGACATTACTTGCACTCGAAAGCCTTCCACAACAGTGTCAGCATCTGCAGGCAGGAACTCCGGCGGGAGCGGCTCATCGGGCCGGAGAATGATGGGCAGTTTTATCTCCGGCTCCCTCAGTGTCGACGGATCAAAGCTTTCGTCAAACTTGATTTTTTTCTTCTGTGCAGGCAGAAGCGTCAGAAGGGCCAAAAGAGAGATTAGAATTCTCACACTATAACAGCCTCAACTGATCCGCTGAGAGCCACCCCTTCTTTCCGTCAATCAACTGGATTTCCACCCAGGGGTACTGACGGCTGGAGACGGCAGCTTTCGTCCCCTCGTGAACCACAAACAGGAGACTACTGCTCTGGGAAGGCGCCGCATAGACTCGCCCTTCCTTCACGACCACCACACCGCTTTCCCGATCGGAGAGGTCAAAATAGATATCCGCAAAGAGAAGCGAGAGAGCAACGGCCGCCATCAAGACCCCCGAAGAGAGAGTGACAAGCAGCCGAGAAAACCGGTTTCTCCACCCCCGTCCCACGGCTGAGAGGGTCGCTGCCGCCAACAGCGACAGACTGACACTGTAAAGCCACTGCGACGGCGAGAGGGCCTGCTTGAGCGCGCCATACCACTTGATGAGAAAGAACGGCTCGGGGACGCGCACTCTGTCGACAATTCTGGCGTTCGCCACTTTCAGGTTGAACTGGAGATCGTCGTCTTGTGGTCTCAGTTCCAGCCCCTTTTCGTACGCCCAGATTGCGTTCCCCAGTTCACCAAGCTGGTAGTAGGCGTTTCCGAGATTGTAGTAAAGGTTCGTGTGACTGTACCCACGATTGATGAGCTGATCGTATAGCGACACAGATTCGCCGTAATACTGGTTGCCGTAGAGCTGGTTCGCTTGCAGGAAGAGTGAGTCGGCGTAGTTGCTCGCCTCCATTTTTGCGGCGAACAGAAAAAGCAGTGCGAGCAGATTGATTTTTCTCACAGTTGATTATCAATCCCCCGCAACAGAGCGGCTGTTCTTTGCGCCAAGTCCGCCGCTGATGAGCCGTCCTCCGATTTAGCAAAGCGGCCGAGACCGCACTGTGTTAGAAGTTCCGCAAGCTTTTCGGCGGTGTCGTCGTCCACCTTTCCCGACAATTGTTCTTGTAGGATTCGTGCGTCCAGCCCCGCTTCGGGAAGGCCGAGGCGTGCTGAAAAGTAGCGGTGAATCGCCTCCTCCAGCGATGCGAAATCGTCGTCGCCGATCTTATTCAAATCTCTCTTGGCTCTACGCAGAGCGCTTCTCCGCCGGGCCAACCCCCTTCTCTCATCTCTGCCACTCTGAACTCGGCCTGCCACGTTCGGCGCAAGGAACAGAGCAACAGCCAGCAGATTGATATACCAGAAACCGGGGGGGATTAGCTGTCTCGAACTGTTTCTCAGCTTCACCTGATCCTGCCGGATATACCTGATGTCCTGAGTCAGCAGTGAAATCTCTTCTTTGGTCAGCCCTCCTCCGTTCGCGAGGGAAGCCTCGGCCGGTGTAACAACAATGGGAATCCGATCAGTCGAGACAGTTTTCCACTTCCCTGTGGTCGGTTCAAGAAAACTCAAGTCGACCTTGGGGATGATGTATTGGCCGTCTCGCCTCGGAATCAGGATGTACTCCCAAGACCGATCGCCGGAGAGTTGATCACGGAAGGGGTCTTTGTTCACGGTCGTTTTTGGGCTGAACACTTCGAGACCGCCGGGAAACTCCGGCTCGGGCAATTGAAAAAGTCCCAGATTGCCCGTCCCGGAAAGCTCGACGGTAAAGGCGAGAGCCTGATTAACCGCCACCTCCGTGGTGTCCACAGACGCCTTCAAATCAAAGGTGCCGACTGCCCCGGTGAAGCCGGCGGGCCGGCCCGCTTCCGGAATCGGTTTTACCGAAAAAGTGAGCTTGTCGGACCGGACGATCTGCTGCTTGGTCTTCGAGAAAAATGGGTCGGAGAAAAAATCGTTGAAGAGAGAAAACTGACGGTTCCGCGAGGGGACTTCGATGGAGCAGTTGAGGATCATCGGTTCGAGGACGAGATCGCCGTGGGTGATGGGAAAGAGGGCCACCTTGTAGAGTGTGGCGACGCGGTATCGGACGCCATCAATCGACGTCTCTCTCAGGGTCGGCTGTTTCGGCGCGAACAGCTCTTCCTGCCAAAATCCCACCCCCTGCGGCTTCGACTCCACGCCATACTGCCTCAGATTGACGCGAGTGTATAGCTTGTAGTGAACAGTCACCTGTTCACCCTGAAAAACATCCATCTTGTCCGGCTCCGCCACAAGGAAGACCAGGGGAGATTCCGCCTCCTGTCCGGTGGGTTGGCTGCTGGTCTTGGGAGCCCTAGCGTTTGGTGACTGTGTTACCGTGACTCCGATGGGATCGGTGGTGATCAGTTTGCCGTTGGCTTCAACGGTAAGGGCGGGAATGGTCAGACTGCCGACCTTGTTGGGGATCAGTGTCCACGAGAGCGTCTTTGAACTCGACATCTTTCCGTTGATCCACTGAAAGCTGCTCGACTGTCCCGGTCCGGAAATCACCGTAAAATCACCGATTCCGCTCATCTCAAGCTTAGGAAAGTCGTCAGATTCTTCAGCCGTCACTTTAAGGGTGATGGTCTCATTCAGACTGATCCGGTTTTGATCGACCGTTGCGCGAATCTGCACCTCCGCCGCTGTGGACTGAATGAAGATGAACGTGAGGAGGAAAGGAAGTCGCTTCACAGCCTACCAGTCTTTCTCGCGCTTTCTCGTCTTGGCGTGACCAAGCTTCCGTTTCATCAAATTCTCTTCATCTGCTTTGAGTGCATCAAGCGTCGCCTCGGCGTTGGGAGTTTCTGGCGGCGGCTGCTGTTCCTGCTGCTGCTCTCTCGGCTGAGGCTCGGGCGGCTGCTGTTGCTCCGGAGGCGGCTGTTGCTGTTGCTGTTGTTGATCTTCGCTCTCCTGCTGATTATTCTCATCAGACTGCTGGGGTTGGGACTGCTGGCTTTGCATCTGCTCAAGCATTCGCTGGGTCAGCTCATAGTTGTATTTGGCATCCAAATCGGTTGGATCAAGCTGGATCGCTTTCCGGTACGCCATGAGGCTCTGTTCAAGCT
>LUOC01000178.1 GCA_001626655.1 Fidelibacterota bacterium REDSEA-S14_B6
CCACCGACATCTGTGTCTACTTCGAGGGTGAGGTGCGCCACTCCGCAGTCGTCGCCATCGGCGGTGACAGTATATCCAACGACATTGCCATGATGACGCAAGTGTCGCTGGAGGAATCGGAAGAGATCAAGACTCGGTACGGCTCCGCCAAGGCCGCCATGGCATCTACGGACCTCGATTTTGAACTGCCCCATCAGGCGGACGAAACGCCGCGAAAAGCGAGCGAGCACGAAGTGTCCCGTTACGTGGAGGCGCGAATGACGGAAATCTTCCAGATGGTACGGCGGGAAATCGATCGGGCGGATATCGATGCGCCCGTATCGTTCGGCGCTGTCCTTACGGGCGGCGGCGCCCTATTGAAGAATTGCGCAAGTCTCGGCGAAGAGATTCTAGACGCGCAGGTGAAAATCGGTATTCCTAAAGGCTTGAGCGGTGTGGTGGATGTGGCGGCGAGCCCCATCTATGCCACCGCCATTGGACTGGTCCAGCATACATCAATGAAAAGGCACGAGTTTGATTTCGCCGGTGCGAACGGCGCCGGCGTCGGTCAACTGATGAAGAACATTGGTGGCTGGTTCCGGGAATTCTTTTAGTTAACAGTGCGATGAGGGGAGAAGAGCGCTCAGGGGAGTGACTTACTCTGACTCGCGGGAGAGAGTAAAGGAGGACAGCATGCTGTTCGAATTCGATTCATTAGCAGATCAGAAAGCGCATATCAAGGTGATAGGCGTTGGTGGCGCCGGCGGTAACGCCGTTAACAGGATGATCGCCTCGGGGCTCAGCGGCGTCGAGTTCATCGCGATCAACACTGATGCGCAGGACCTCAACAACAACAGGGCTGAAACAAAGATTCAGATAGGCAAGAATCTGACGAAAGGGCTCGGCGCCGGCGCAAAGGCGGACATCGGCAGAACCGCCATGGAGACGGAAAAAGAAGCCGTCGCCACCATCATTGACGGCGCTGACATGATCTTTGTCACCGCCGGCATGGGCGGGGGAACGGGAACGGGAGCGGCCCCCATCGTGGCTCAGATCGCGAGGGAAATGGGCGCTCTGACGGTTGGCGTTGTGACGCGACCGTTCAACTTTGAAGGGCCAAAGAGGATGAACCGAGGCGACTCAGGGATCGAAGAGATGCAGAAGAATTGCGATACGCTCATCTCGATTCCGAACCAGAAGCTGCTCTCAATCGTGGACAAATCGACGACGGTGGTAGAAGCGTTCCAACTGGCGGACACGATTCTCCATCAGGCGACGCGGGGCATCTCGGACCTGATCAACGTCTACGGCCTCATTAACCTCGATTTCGCCGATGTGGACACAATCATGCGCGATATGGGAGACGCCATCATGGGGACCGGCGTCGCCACCGGCGAAGAAAGAGCGGTCCTTGCGGCGCAGGAGGCGATCTCCTCACCTCTTCTGGACGACGTCAATATGCGCGGCGCTCAGGGGGTACTGGTGAATATCACCGGCGGAGATGACCTCACCCTCATGGAGGCGGACGAAGCGACGAACATCATCTTCGAAGAAGCGGGACAGGACGCCAACATCATCTTCGGCGCTGTTATTGATCCGTCGCTTGGGGAAGAGATCCACGTCACCGTCATCGCCACCGGTTTTAACGCCAGGGCGCGGGCAGCTGAAGTGAGCTCGCCGGACGGACCTGAACCGCTGACGCCTTCCTTCAGGCAGGTCGCAGAGCAGATCCACGAGACGCCCAACGTGCCGACGCACCAAACGAAAGTGACGGAGGACGACAGAATACCTCTGGAGGCACCGGCGCCTGAACCGATCGTCTTCAAGGACGATGATCTGGAGATTCCTGCTTTCCTGAGACAGCGGCAGCAGTAGGTCGGTCTCACACCACTCTCTCGACGAAACCCCGCGGAAGCGGGGTTTCTCTTTTTGGGACGGTGCACTTGACAGATCTCGAAGAGTGCATGCTATTCCTGTCATTGCGAGCCCTCCCGATGGAATTGGGAGGGCTCGCAATCTCGTTACTGTTGTGCGGCCAAGAATAACGAGATCACTACGCCCCCCTCTGATTTCATCGAGGGCGGGCTGGTGATGAAGCTAAAAGGTAGAAGAACAGATGACATCTTTTTTGACAAAGATGTCATCTGACTAACGGTTAGTTGATCCAGTCCAAGAGGCGGTAGTAGCGGGAGGCGAAGGGGAGAAACCACGGGCGATTCCGGTAAAAAAGTATGGTCTGATGGGGAATCTCCGCGAAGGGGCTTCTCTCCTTCTGCCCCGAAATAAGGAGGCCCAGTTCTGTCCCGAGATAGGTGGCGATGGAGAGGCCGTGGCCGGAATAGCCGTTGGCATACCAGACGCCGTCCACTTTTCCGATGTGGGGCATGAGATCGAATGTGACGCCGAGTCGGCCGGACCATGAGTGCGTCAGCGGCACCCCCTCAAGCTGAGGAAAAACGGCGGTAAGCTGCGCCTGGAGAATGGCTGAGCTCTCTTCCAGATCAAGGTCGACGCTCAGATCGTTCCGGCCGCCCCACAGCATGCGACCGTCGGGCGTCAGCCTGAAATAGTTGATGAACCGCTTGGAGTCGTAATACATCCGCCGCTTCGGACTCAACTCATCCTGAAGTTCTAAAGAGAGCGGCTCGGTGACGATGATGTAGCTCCCCACCGGAATCACTTTCGGCTTCAGCCGGGGGAGCGTCCTGTCGGTGTAACCGTTTGTCGCTATGATCACTTCATCAGCAGCCACCTCCCCCTGACCGGTGATCACGCGGAAGCGGCTCCCCTCCCTGTGAACCGACTCGACGCCAGAACCTTCAAACAGCTTTACACCGAGTTCACTTACGGCTCGGGAAAGGCCAAAGACATATTTCGCCGGCTGGATGCCGCCGCTGATCTCATCCGAGATGCCCCCGAAGAAACGGTCAGAGCCGATCTCCTCACGGATCTCTCCGCGGGGAATCTTTGTCATGGGGTGGCCGAATTCCGACTTAATCCAGTCGGCGTAAGATTCAAGGTCGCTGAGGTGGGACTCCTTCGCCGCCAGCGCCACGTGGCCCGAACGGGACCAGTCACAGTCGATGGCGTGCTCCCGGACGATATCTTCCAGAAGATCGATGGCGTCCACGGACGCTTGCCAGAACTCACGTCCCTTCTCGGGGCCGTACTTCTTGTATATCTTCGAGAGCCCCTGCTTCAGTCCCGGCGTGGCCATGCCGCCGTTCCGGGAACTGGCACCCCAGCCGATGGTCTCTCTCTCCAGCACCGCCACGGAGGCGCCGGACTTCGCCAGAACTCTTGCCGCGCAGAGTCCCGTATATCCGCTTCCTACAATAGCGACATCAACATGAGAAGGCAATTCTGTTGAGACAGGAAGGTCGGCGGGGCGAGGGAACTGGTCCGTCCAGAAAGGTGATGTAATCATTACATCATTTTTTCGATGCGGCGACGGCGTCCTCGAATCGGTTCAGCGTTTCGTCAATAATTTCATCACTGTGAGCTTCGCAAATGAACAGGGGTTCCCGGGCGTCCATTTCAGCCCAGACACCGTTCTCATAGAGGTGCTTTGTGATTGCATCATAAAGTTCATCATTGTGATGTATAAGATCACGGACCTCCTTTGCCGGTGTTTTGGTCAGCAAAAATCCCTGCATGTTCGGGTGGCCCGTCATCTGGTGCGGTATGCCGGCGTCGGTGAGGACTCTGTCCATCCCTTCCTTGAGTCTCTCTCCCCGCTTTGACAGGTCAGAAAGCACGGGCGATGCGTCTAGTATTTCGAGGACCGCCTTTGCCGCCGCCATGCTGGCTCCGTTGGCGCCGAAGGTACCGGCGTGGGCGACACTGTCGGAACCGATCTGCTCCATCATCTTCCGCTTGCCGCCAAAGGCAGCCACCGGATATCCGTTGCCGAGACTCTTTGCGTAGGTAGAGATGTCCGGGATCACGCCGTAGGCCTCCCGAGCGCCGCCGTTGGCGAGGCGGAAACCGGTCTTTACTTCATCAAAAATCATGACGATACCGTGGTCGTCGCACAGTTTTCTCAAGTGGGCGAGGAACCCCTCGTCAGGCTCGAGACCGGAAATGTTGCCGAGGCACGGCTTTCGAAATCGTTGAAGGGCAACAGGTAGAGATACTCTTTGATCTTTGCCGGGATGCCGCCGCCGATCTGCGCTGGCACAGGGACGTCCCTATCGCCCAAATCTTCAATGGCAGAACTGGCGGTGCTGAAGAGGACATAATCGTGGGCGCCGTGGTACTGCCCCTCAAACTTGATGAACTTCTCTCTACCGGTGACTCCCCGGGCGACGCGGAGGGCGTGCATGGTCGCTTCGGTACCGGTGTTGGTGAAACGGAGCATCTCCATACCGGGGATCATGCTCACTAGTTTTTCCGCCACCTCCACTTCCAGTTCGGTCGTAGCGGCGAAAGTGGTGCCCTTTTCGATAGCCTTCGCCACCGCTCCGTTCACACGGTCATCAGCGTGGCCGAGAATGATGGGTCCCCAACCGAGACGGTAGTCGATGAATTCGTTGCCGTCGGCATCCCAAATCATTGCCCCCTTCCCCTTCTTCACCACCGGTGTTGAGTCGGGACCCCAGTAGCGAAAGTTAGAGCTGACCCCCTTGGACAAAACATTCATGGCTCTGTCAAATACAGCTTGAGATTTTTCTCTTTTCGGCATTTTCTCTCCTCAGTTGTCGGTGATTCTTTTCACGAAAGGGCAAGGATATTCTTTTCGAGAATGGACATACCCTCCTCCAGTTCCCCATCGCTGATAGTGAGCGGCATGAGCGTTCGGATTACGTTGCCGCCAGTGCCCGCAAGGATCATGATAAGGCCGTCGGCGAGGCAGTTGTGCAGCACCTCTTCCGCCCGCTCTTTGGACGGCGCTGCCTCGGCCAAGCCGTCACAAATCTCCAGCGAATACATGGCACCGAGGCCTCTCGCCTCTTTTACGAAAGGCGATCTTTCAGCGATGGCGTGGAGCCGCTCAGGGATCGCTTCACCGAGCTCCGCCATTTTCCCGTTCTGCTCCATTTCCTCGAGAACAGCGATGGCCGCCAGCGCCGCCCGGCACGCCACGGGGTTCCCGCCGAACGTGCCGCCGAGCCCGCCGGCGTGGACCTTGTCCATCATCTCCGCCCTACCGGTGATGGCTGAGAGCGGGAGTCCGCCGCTCATGGACTTTGCCAAGCAGATGATGTCCGGCTCGACACCATATCCATCGCTTGCGAACATCTTCCCAGTCCTGCCGAAGCCTGTCTGCACCTCGTCAATAATCAGCACTCGAGTATCACAGCAGCGAAAGCTTCACCACCTCTCTGATCCAGAAGTTTGTCAAATTCACTGATCGCCTCTTCGTCCCGTTTGTAAGGATACGGAAGCCGGTGGACGACGTCGGGGAACGGGCCGAAGCCGTGCCTGTAAGGCATCTCCTTGTGGGTGAGTGCCATGGTCATGAGGCTCCGGCCGTGGAAGGCGTGTTCGAATACGATGGCGCCGGGCCGCTCCGTCCAGTACCGCGCCACCTTCACGGCGTTCTCTACCGCCTCGGCGCCGCTGTTTACCAACAGTGATTTCTTTGCAAAATCGCCGGGAGTGATGTCGTTCAGCTTTTCCGCCAGCGCCACGTAGGGCTCATAGGGCGTCACCGTGAAGCAGAGGTGAGCATAGTCATCGATTTGCCGGCCGATCTCCCCCACAACCGCAGGGTGCCGATGACCACTGTTCATGGCGCCAATACCGCCGGCGAAATCAATGAAAATATTGCCGTCCACATCGGTGATTGTGGTGCCCTCGGCCTTTGCGGCGAAGATGGGCGTCACTGAGGCGTGGCCGTTCACCACCGACT
>LUOC01000179.1 GCA_001626655.1 Fidelibacterota bacterium REDSEA-S14_B6
GTCTGAGATGGGGCTCGGCCTTTTCGGGCAGCGATATCTAAACAGATCAAATCGGGTCGGCTACGAGATATATCTAGTCAACGGCCTCGGAGAGGGGATCCTCTCCAATGAGTCGGCCGGCACGCGCATCGCCGGCGGCAAGTCTGCCGAAATTCTTGAGGAGGACAACAACGGCACCCCGTCGGTAACAGGCAGACTGAAGATCGAGAACAAGCTCTTCGGGGAAGTGGGGCTCTCGTTCTACAGGGGGCCTTACAACAGTTTTCAGGCGGAAGGGATGAAGGTGGACGAGATTCGTTCCCTCGGCATCACCGCCATCGATCACGGATTGAAGCGAGGCCGCTTCCACTGGCGGAGTGAATTCGCCGCCGCTACCGTGGATGTCCCTGACGGACTGAAGGAAATCGCCGGGAGCGTCCAGAGAGGCGCTTACACCGAACTCAATTTCGACTATTTCCGCGGCTCACTTTTCAACTTCGACAATTCCCGTCTGATCGCCACGCTCCGGCTGGAAACAGTAGATCTGAACGTCGGTTCCTTCGAATCGACGGGGACCAACATCGGCGACGAAATCTCTAGGGTTACTCTTGCCACAAGTTTTCGCCCTGTGGAAAACAGCGTGGTGAAGATCGCCTATCAGTACAACTGGCACCGAGATCTTACCGATAATCCTGTCCGGTCGGCGGGGATCCAACTTGGCATAGCCGCCTATTTCTAGAAATCGGTTGGAGGGACAGGAGTATGATCAACCTTTCCGTCAAAACTTCCGAACGCGTCGACTTCATAGACATCACCGACCTTGTTGCGACAGAAGTGTCCAAGGCCGCCGTTGACTCCGGCACAGTCACTGTGTACGTGCCGCACACGACCTGCGGTGTTACAATCAACGAAAGCGCCGATCCTGATGTCGTTCGTGATATGAAAATGCACTTTGCAAAGATGGTGCCGAAGGACGGAGGGTTTCGTCACTATGAAGGCAACTCGGACAGCCACATCAAGACGACTATGGTTGGATCTTCAGAAACGATATTTGTGGAGGAGGGACGGCTTGTCCTCGGTACATGGCAGGGGGTATTTCTCTGTGACTTCGACGGCCCCCGGACTCGGAAGGTTTACCTCAAAATCAGAGCAGGGTAGTCCAGCTGACGTTCAAAGACCATTTCAGCTCTTACGCTGCTGACTACAGAGAATGCAGACCTCAATACCCTCCCGAGCTGTTCCAATTTCTCGCTTCTATCGTTTCGGAGCAGGAGAGGGCTTGGGATTGCGCCACCGGTAACGGCCAGGCGGCGGTGGGGCTGGCGGACCATTTCGAAGAAGTCATCGCCACAGATTCCAGCGCCGATCAGATCAGGATCGGGACTTTCCGTCCAAACATCACTTATGTTGTTGCTTCGGCAGAGTCGTCTGATCTTGGCGATGAATCGATTGATCTCGTCACCGTTGCGCAGGCGCTTCACTGGCTTGACTCCGACTGCTTCTACCGGGAGGTGCGGCGCGTCTCGAGGAAGGACGGCATCATCGCTGTCTGGTGCTACGATATCCTTTCGATAAACTCGGAGATAGATGCGGTGATCAACCATTTCTACCGGGAGACGATGCGACGGTTCTGGTTTCCAGAGCGGCGTCATATTGAGACCGGTTATTCAAGTCTCCCGTTTCCGTTCGAGCGCATTCAGGCGCCCGCGCTCTCCATGACGGCGTCCTGGAATCTGGCCGCTGTGACCGGTTACCTCAGGACTTGGTCAGCGGTGCACAACTATATGGAGAGAGAGGGAGCCGATCCGCTTAGCCTTATAGAGTCAGACCTCGGGGCAGCATGGGGCGATCCAGAAGAAGTGAAGAGAGTGAGCTGGCCTTTGACGGTGACCGTCGGGAAAGTTCACTGAGCTCGGACAGATTTTTTCTGCCTGTTCCAGATTTCATCCATCTCAGACAAGTCCGTTTCCTCCAGCTTTTTCCCCTTCCTTTTCAGCTCCTTCTCGAGCCCCTGAAAGCGGTCTGTGAATTTTCTGTTCGCTTTTCTGAGAGCGTCCTCTGAGGAAATATCGAAGAACCGGCAGAGGTTGACCACGGCAAACAGGAGGTCACCCACCTCTTCCTCGACGCGACTCTTATTACTGCCCGCTTCAGCCTCTTTCAGCTCCTCCATCTCTTCGTCTACTTTATTCCACACCTCGTCGGCTGTCTCCCAGTCGAATCCGACATAGGCCGCTTTCTGCTGGAGCCGTTGCGCCCGGACAAGGGCGGGAAGCGTCACCGGGACTCCGTCTAATCTGGATTCCCGTTTTTTCTCCTGTTGCTTTGCCGCCTCCCAATTCTGTTTTGCATGGAACGCGCCGTCGGCTTTCTTGTCTCCGAAGACGTGAGGATGGCGCCGGACGAGCTTATCGCTGATCTGATCGAGGACGACATCCAGTTTGAATTCACCGCTCTTTTCAGCGATATCGGTCTGAAAGAGAACGTGGAGCAAAATATCTCCCAACTCCTCTGACAGCGCATTCCACTCTTTTTGATCGACGCACTCCATCACCTCGTAGGCTTCCTCCAGAAAGTAGGGGAGAAGAGAGTCGTGAGTCTGTTCCTTGTCCCACGGACATCCATCTTCACCTCGGAGTTCCCGCACGATGTCCACAAGTTTCTCGAACCTTTCACCGTTGTTCATCCGGCGTCTCCTCTCTGAAAATCTCAATCTTAAGTATTCGGTTCCCCTCCATGGTCCTTATCTGAAATCTGAAATTGTCCAGAACCACGTTTGTCCCAACCGTCGGGATGTCTCCGAACTGGGAGAAAAAGAAACCGCCCAGTGTGTCGAATTCCCGTTCCTCTTCGAATTCGACCGGGAGTTCATCTTCGAGATCGTTAATGGGCAGACGAGCATCCACCAGCCATTTCCGCCGCTGGAACTCCTTCAGCAGTGAAGCAATCTGTTTCGATTCTGGAACAAAATAGGGTTCCCGGAGGAGGGAAGCGATAGACTCCGTGCCCGCCTCGCCGTTGATGTGAGGCAGGACATCTTTTGCATAGAGAATTCCATTGATGGTGTCAAGGTTGTCGCTGTACACCGGGAACTTCGAAAGTTTCGACTCCTTGACTACAGCAATTGCTTCGTCCATCGTGGCGCTGTTCTCGATCCCGACGATGTCAATTCTCGGGACCATGATTTCCCGGACGGCCGTGTCGCCGTAATCAAAGACAGACTTGATCATCTCGCTCTCTTCCGGTTCGATGGAACCGCTCTCGGCGCCAAGATCGGCGAGCGCAACCAGTTCATCCTCCGAATCAAAAAGCGTTTCACGCTTGAAGCGAAAAAGCCGGGATAAGAGATGTGTAACACCGTACAGCGGAACAGCTACCGGATAGAGGATCAGCATGAATATCCTCACCGGCAATGAAACCTTGGTTGCGAATCGCTCTGAATTTCTTATAGCCAGAATCTTCGGCGTAATTTCGCTCAGTAGCAGAATGGTCACGGTGATCACCACCGTCTCCACCGCCATGAGAACAGCCGTATTGAGCTCCAGTCTCAATGCGATGTCCGCGGTGATAAGGGCGGCGAGAATTGCCATACCTGTATTGGCGATGGTGTTTCCCGTCAGAAGTGTAACGAGGTCAGCTCGGGGTGGAACTCTTGAAGGTGCCGATCTTCCTCAGCCCTCATGGCGTTCTTTCCCGCGACCGTGTTATCCTCATGGCCGAGAAGATGGAGGCATCCATGACAGACGAGCCTTGCAAGTTCACGGGAAACTGGTTCATTGAATCTGTCGGCGTTCTCCACCACTCTAGCCGGCGAGATGTAAATCTCTCCTTCAAAAGGTTCGTTGTCTTCGTCCAGCCGGAAGGAGACGATATCGGTATAAACATCCTGATCGAAATAGGTGATCTTCATCTGCCGCAGCAGTTCATCGTGAGCTAAGATAATGGTGAGGTCTCCATCGGACTGGCCCCCTTCTGCCAGCACTTTGGTCGCGAGAGACTTTATGGCATCGTCATCAACGTGGAGCTGATCATCGGCCACCTCGACTGAAACAGTGATCATTCAGCAGTAATCTCTGCCGCCTCTTCTTCCTGATCGGGGTATTCGATCCTGAGGTGGTAGATTCCGCGGAAGACAGGCATCATCCCGTGGCGGCCCCGAACGTCGCCCTTCATTTTCGTCAGGTCGGCCATGGTGAGAGGGCAGTCGTCCAACTGCCCTTCTTTCAATCGTTTTTCGATAATCTTGTCCGCCATCGCTTCAATCTTGGTCAGTGTGGGGTTCTTCAGAGATCGGACCGCCGCCTCCACCGCTTCACAGATCATCAGCAGTCCCGTCTCCTTGGTGCTCGGCTTCGGCCCCGGATATTTGAAATCGTCTTCCCGAACTGATCCCGCCTCGCCGTTTTTTTTATCCAGCGCTTTGGTGTAGAAGTAATCCATTCGAGCTGTGCCGTGGTGTGTCGGTATGAAGTCGGCCACCGCCGGCGGGAGACGATATTCCTTGGCAAGTTTCATCCCGTCTTTCACATGCCCCACAATAATCTTCGAAGAGAGAGTCGGCGCAAGAGAGTCGTGAGGATTCTCTCCGCCAAATTGGTTCTCCACAAAGTATTCGGGCCGCGTCAGTTTTCCGATGTCGTGGTAGTAAGCTCCCACGCGGGAAAGGAGCGGATTGGCGCCCACGGCGTTCGCGCACGACTCCGCCAGATTCCCGACTACCACGCAGTGGTTGAATGTTCCGTTCGCTTCCTGGGACAGCTTCTTCAGGAGGGGGTGATTAAAGTCGGTCAGCTCGAGCAGTGTCAGATCGGAAGTGACGCCGAAGATCACCTCGAAGAGGGCGCTGATGCCGTATGTAATAAACGGCGCCAGCGCCGCTCACCACAATGAACAGGATGGCGGTAAACAGTTGCGCCCGCGTTCTTAGCTGACGGACCGCGTAGATCGCCGCGAGACTGGTAAAAAGACCGATGATAGCGAAATCGAGTTTTCCACCGATAATAAATGCTACAAGAACTGCCATCGCAATCGAAGCGGACATGGCTATCCTTCCATCAAAAAGGACAGTCAAAACCATGGCGCCGACAGTGAATGGGATGAGATATTCAGACAGTTCAAATGTGATGACAAACAGATGAGATACGCCTATGATGAGGAAGAAAAGCAGGCTGAAAAGGAGCAGTATGCCGTTTCGGTTGAACAGTTCCGGGCGGTGTGTCCGCATGGAAACGAAGAAGAGTGAAAGAATTGCCGTCACAAGAATGAAGCGGCCGAGCCACGGCAGCACCATGGCGATCCCCTGTTCGGCTCTTTCCTGCTGTTCGATAGCGTGCTGATAAGACTGGAGTTTGAGGAGAGTCTCAGGCGTTATACGCGTGTTGATGTCGACGATCCTCTCGTTCTGCATCACGATTCCCTGATAACGGGGGACTCTCGACGTGGCGGTGGCTTGGCGCCGTTCCGTCTGTTCGCGGTCGAATATGACGTTCGGTTTCAGGAATTCCACGATCACCCTGTAGCCGATATTTCGGATCAGCTCATTTTCAGGATAAGCTTCGGTTATCTCTCTCTTCGCCTGTGTCCACGCCTCCTCAAGATCGAGGAGGTCTCCCTTTGTCATAATCTCGGAGATATCGGTTGACGCCACTGCGATTTCATCACTCTCGATTTCGGCCCGGGGAATGTCCAGAATTCCGACGGCCCACTGGTTCCTGCTGATATTCTGAAGGGAGAGGGTAAGAGAGTCCAGATCGGTTTGCGCTTCCTCTTCACCAACCGACACGATAAACTGAGTCCACTCAGGATCGCTGGCGTCGAATGAATATTTTTCTGAAAACTGCTCCTGAAGCGTCGCGAGGGCGGCGCTGTCGGTGACGGCCCTTGTCTTCAGCTTTTCCTCCTCTTCGCCGTAACGTTTTTCCCAGAGCAGTTGGAGCGTCGTCTGGTAAGCGGCGCCGGTCTTGGACAGATCTGCGACAGCAGCCACGAGCTGTTCAATCTCAGTCGACTGCTGCTCGGCGATGTCGTACCGCCGCTCGAACCTGAAAGGTTCTATCCTGATCGCTTCGGCGAGATCGTTCTTAAGCTGTTCCTCATGTTTGAGGATGGGGAAGTTGAACTCGGCAACGATCTCTTCCCGCGTCACTTCCCCCAGTTCATAGTTGTATTCCAGCGCTTTTCCGCCGGGGAACAGGAATGAGACGGCGATAACGAGTCCGCTCAGAATCAGCCACCGATTGATCTGTGCCCGCTTCTGTTCGTTCGACAGTTTGGCTCTACGACTGCGGTGTAGTGGAGTCATGATAAAGGAAACTTAAACAGAAATGGCCGTATCGAGTGACTTTAGGATTTCTCTCAGGATGACAATCTTCTGGACTTCGCTTGTCCCTTCCCCAATGGTGAGTACTTTTGCATCGCGGAAATATCTTTCCGCCGGATACTCCTTGAT
>LUOC01000018.1 GCA_001626655.1 Fidelibacterota bacterium REDSEA-S14_B6
GCGCCGGAACCACATTAACGAACTGTGGAGCCGAGAGAGCATCTCCGCGAGGATAAGCGAGTGACGAACCATCAGCGAAAGAGAAGATTATCGCATATTCCAGACCTCTCTCTGAGACGAAATTTCCCGGAACCGTCCCCTTCCACGCCGAAACCGTGAACGACATCTCCGCCTCCTGATATCCGGAACTGCCGGCAACACGGTGGTAAATACGAGCATCCGCAACCTGACCTTCGACTATGGCTTCAATCGTTACCGGCTGCCCTGCCACCGCCCCGGTGGGGGGAATGTGGAGGACGCCTCCCGGCATCTGGGCTCGGACAGTTATACTCAAGGAGGTGAGTATTACGAGTGCAAATGTCCGGAAATAGTTCACAGAGACTTGAAAGCTGTAGAGAGACTAGTGCCCCGATCAGCTGACGGACTGATCAGTTGTACTTGATGATCAGGACTTTTTCAGTGCCGTCGGAATCTCTGAATCTGATTCTAAGCTCTCTCGGTTCCTGACCGCTGTCATCTTCATCGACAGGAACGTTTGCCGCAATTGTGGCCGCCACAGAAAGTCCGCCGTCCGTTGTGGAAATTCCGGTCTGGTTGGCCAGCAGATCAGCAACATCTCCGGAAACGAGGTTGGTCAGCTGAACCACACCTTCTTCATTATAGACTGCATCTCCCGTCTGGCTGTTGGTAACCATCCAGAAAGATGTCCCTTTTACCGACGCCACGCTGGTGGGTGATGTAACTGAAAACTCGCCTCTCCGCTGTTTAGAGACCACCGCCCGGACAGTTCCGCCGGTGATCTCGAGATTCTTCTCCAGCCCTTTCCCAACTCTCTTGCCGCGAATTTCAAGATTGGTGTCGCCCTTCAGCTTGACCATACTCTTGTCATCAAGATAGATGAGCACGGCAAATGCGTTCGCTCCTGTTCGAATAAAGTCTGTATCGTTCAACAGCTGGCCAGCTTTTACAGGGGTGAATGCAGGATTTGAGGACGCTTTCCGGATTTCAACATTTCCCCGCACCTTTGTTATAACTGCCACTGAGGCGGACGGCTGTGCTGAAAGAAAGCTTCCCAGGATAACCGATGTAATGATAAAGATAGTCCTTTTCATGGACCTCCTCGACCGAGATGCTGATCATGTTCTGAGAACCGTCGGAGAATTGGCGAAGAAGTCTGAACACTTCGTCCACCGAAACTTCCATTCCGTTGACAACATAAGTGCCCGACGGCTCAAATCCGTTCAGATCGCCGTCAGCCCCGAAGTAAGCTTCGAACTGACTCTCTCCAATGATCTCCTTCAGCTGTTGAAGAACGGGGTGGAGCACAGCTGAACTGGCGGCGGCCGACTGCGTCAAGTCGGCTACAGTAAAGGCGAAAATGGGGCTCGTAAAAGATTCGGCACCGGCGGTGGTGGGAAGTTTCTTCTGAACCTGCCAGACATACGCCTGCCCCGGTTCGAGATCAATGGCGCCGGAAAGGGGGTACTGAAAATTCGTGGCGAGCCCCACTGATGCCCACCCTATCGTCTGATCCATGGGAAAAACCGTCACATCCTGAATCGCCTCCTCCGGGGAGCTGTGAGCCTCGGGATCATATCTCGCAATTCGGATAAGAGATTCACAGCCGGAACACGGCTCCGTCTCCCACTGAAAAATGGGGTATGGCGAAAAGACGGTGTTCTCGGAAAGATTGGCCGGTTCACCGCCGGGGCCGATGAGGTTCAGCGATGTCGGCGTGGTGACGAGAATCACCTCAAGCATCTCGTCCGTTACAATCATCGACGCATCGTCAGAGGAGGAGCCGGATCGGACAAGCACCTGAAAACCGTACTTTCCATCAGCAAGTTTGCCCGTTGAAACGACGGCGCTCAGCAGGTCTTCGAACTTCGCAATGTCGATCACCTCAACAAGCCGGCCTGAAAGGGAGATCTCTTTCGGCGGAACGGACATGTCAAAGAGCGAGGTTGTCTGAGTGGAGAGAGCGGTGTTCGAGATACGAACGTCAGCTTCCATTTGGAACGGGTCTGTCCGCATGTGAATCACGACGGCCGGATCTGTTATATCGAGAGTAGGAGAAACCATCGTCACCTTAAACTCCAGGGAGGCCCACACCTCATTTGACGTGTAGTCGCCGGATTCTTCAGAGAGCCTGAAACCGAAAAACTGTACATCGCTCGCACCTGTAGAGAGATCGATGGAACTGATGTAATAGGTGGCGTAGGGGATGAACCCAGGATCGGGCAATAGCTTTACCGTCTGTCCTTGCGCAAGGGCAATTGCCAGAAAAGCGGCGGAGAGGAGTTTCACTCTTTTTGCAATCATGCTGGTGACAATTTACATTAACCGGGATGGAATTTGTGTGATCTGCGTCAACCTCGCTGGAAGCTCCACATCCTTGAGTTACCGCTAATTTAGAGTACTAATGGTGAGGAATCCAATGTTACTGAAAAAATCGTTTTTCGGGAAAAAAGAAAGCCCTCACACAAGGCGAGGGCTTCGAAAGGTCTCCGGCGACGACCTACTCTCCCACCCCGTTGCCGGGGCAGTACCATCGGCGCTGCGGGGCTTAACTGCCGAGTTCGGAATGGGATCGGGTGATCCCCCGCGCTATGGTCGCCGAGAGAAAGATTTTGGTCAGCAAGGAAACGAATCGCGTTCAAGAAAACTAAAGTTTTGGTAAAGCCTGACGATCAATTAGTATCACTCGGCTGAAGCCATTACTGACCTTACACCTGTGACCTATCAACCCTGTAGTCTACAGGGGACCTTCACTCCCGATCGAAATCGGGAAGGGAAACCTAATCTTGGGAAGGGTTTCGCGCTTATATGCTTTCAGCGCTTATCCCATCCGAACGTAGCTACCCAGCGGTGCCTCTGATGAGACAACTGGTGCACCAGAGGTT
>LUOC01000180.1 GCA_001626655.1 Fidelibacterota bacterium REDSEA-S14_B6
CCTTGTGTCGCAGGACAGGGAGTTTGAGGATGTCGAGGACATCCTCATCGAGTTCGGGCAGCCCCTTTTCGGCGATATCGTAGTACCGGACGATCCCTTTGAGGGAGTCGATCTGTGTCTTGAAATATGCGATGTTCGTGCCGAGGGAGAAGAAGAGGGAATCGGACTCCGATTTCTGGCTGGTGATGCTGTCGGTGATACTGACGGAGAGGCCGGAAATGCGGTCTTGGAGAGCGGCGTCCGTCTGCCGAATGATGACGCCAATGGAGTCGGCAGCCTCTATCTGCTTCTGGCGTGTTGTGTCGAGTCTAGCGCTCAGGTCAGCGATCTGTGACTTGCTCTGCTCCAGCTGAGAGGTGAGGGCCCTCTCCCGGTCAAGAAACGACTGCATCTCCTGTTTGGCTGTTCCGAACTCGGCCACGGTCTGTCGTAGCTCCTCCATCTCCTGCGTCATCTCTTCAACACTTTTCACGACTTCGAAAAAGAGGTCGACGGAGTCAGATTCGAAAATGAAAGTTGCTCCAGTTTGGAGGCTATCCGGCGGCAGAGGGAGTGCAGCTTCAACGGCACGAAGTTCTTCCACGAGAGCCCTCGTGTTCGATTCGATGGCGCTCTTTTCAACCTGGTCGATTATCTGATCGGCAGCGCCGGCGGAAAGCGAGAGAGAGAAAGATTTGTACTTGGCCTCAGCATTGATCCTCCCCTGGCTCATAACGGCGTAGGACTTGCTGTCTGTCGGGAGGTAGCCGATGAATGCGTCCAGATCAAAAATCATATCGCGGTAGGCAGCTTCCTCCTGGGATTGAAGCTGCGACATTTCGCCGCTCTCGCTGTCTGAGAGCAGTTCGTCGGAAAGAGCGGACATTGTGGCGTCTACCCTGCTTTCCGTCAGCGTCAGCAGCGCAGCGATGTTTTCTCGGGCGCGATTGGCAGTCGGGAAGAATTCCAGTTTCGATTGGGTGGACGCCTGATCCGGGGTCGCCTCCACAGCGGCGGCGATCGGTTTGGGAGGAGAGGGGCGCGCTTGAGGCGTCTGCCCACCGCCGCACCCCCAGATGATCAGCGCTGCAGAGAGAACGAAAAGCCTTAAGGAAAGCTTCATTTTTCCAGCTTGGCCGCCTCCAACGCTTTCTCCTGCGCGATTAATCCGGCGTCGCGGATTTGCGTCTTGTATACGTCATGTACGCCCAGCGTGTGCGCCAGTTCAATGATGTAAGGATAATACTCGTAACTGTCCGGATCCTCCAGCATGGGGAGGATCACTTCGAACGCCCCCGGATCCTTGAAATTGCCGAGGTTGAGGATCGCCTTTATGCGGAGGGTACGCGGCATGTCATCTTTCATGGCGATTTCCACGAGCGTCGGCTTGACCACGGGATCGTTGAACTGCCCGAGGGCGTCCAGCAAGGTGCTGAGGAGTGAATAGTAAGAAGCCTGTCCTTGGCTGTAAGTGTCGAGAAGGGCGAGAACGAGTCGCTCCTCTTTCACGTCCTGCATGGTGCGAATGGCGAAATCCCGAAGCTGTGCCTCGGTGGAGGGATCGGTCAGCATCTCCACAAACATTTCGACGATACGTGCATCGTTCTTCCTTCCAGCAAGAATCTCCAGCGCACGGTTCCTCGTCTTGACGTCGAGAGTCTCATCTTTGGCAAGAAAAACAAGGACGGGAATGACTTGATCTTCGTCCATACTCGCCAGTGTGTTGGAGACCATGGTGGCGGTGCTGTAAAAGGCGGCCCTGCTCCGTTCATAAATGTCAATAAGAGCCATCACCTTATTCTCAGGTTTCACATTTTTCAGGCTCTTGAACGTCGCCGCCTGGACATTTCTCAGCTTATCGTCCACCGCAAAAATCGATTCCATGAGGGCGCCGGAGGCGACGGGGTCTTCCTCGAACTGGGAGAGGACGCCGACACTGGTGACCATCAGCTCCACATTGATCGCTTCAGCTTTTTTCACGAAGTCGGCGAGGGCGTCAAGGGCGAGAGGATGCTGTGTCTCCGCCATGGCTCTGACCGCCGATTTTCTCACATCGAGGTTCTGCTCCTCATCCTGGTAGATGGCGATCAGTTCTTCCAGTGCGCCCATATCACCCTGGATGTAGGCGACACGGAGTTCCTCCACCGTTTGAGGGGAGGCATCTTCGATGCTCCCTTTCTTGGTAAAGCGGTCGATGAGGTTCTTGACCTGCGAGCAGCCGGTAGACGAGAGGGTAACAGATCCCATCATCAGCACGATTGACCACAGTTTGAGCTTGGCGTTAATCATCTGTTTGACCAGTTCCCCAGCTCTTGAGTGACAGTTGCTCTCCGTCAAAGTAGCCGTAGGAGTGATACTTAATCCAGTCGCCGAGGATGAGAAATCGACCGTTCTCCAGCTGGATTTCCTTATGCTGATGATAATGCCCCATGATGACATAATCAATACCATTCTTGCACTGCTCCTCGCAATATTCTGTAAGGTCAGCCACGATTTCTTCCTTGTATTCTGGGGTGTGATGATCGTAGTCGCCGTTTCGGGAGAAATGTTTCGCTATGGCATATCCGAGGTCAGGATGGAGCCAATGATAAAGGAAAACGAAGATTCGATTTCTCAGGATGCTCCTAAGGATTCGGTATCCCCGATCCCACGACAGGAGGCCGTCGCCGTGGCTGATGAGGAACCGCTTCCCGCCAATCTCCGTGGTGAGACCGTCGGTATGCACCTCATCGAACAGAGTCGTGTCAAGGAACTCTCTTGTCCAGTAATCGTGGTTCCCAGGCACGAAGTGTAGTTCAACCCCCTTTAACTTTGCCTCGTTCAGGACAGTCAAAATATCGAAATAAGCTTTCGGGATCACATGCTTGTACTCAAACCAGAAATCGAACAGATCGCCGACTATGAAGAGAGTACCGCCCGTCTCACCAACATGGCCGATAAACTGTGCAAGATGACAGCGTTTTTCAGCCTCATCGGCAGAGCCGTTCATGCTCAGGTGAACATCGGATATGAGATAGAGAGGGAGCTTCACAGCGACGAACTTAGTTTATCAACTTCCGCGAATCAAACAAAATGTGGGAAATAATGTGACGCACCCCCTTGATTGTCGGTGAATTTATGCCTATGTTTTTCTCTGCATGTTGCACTATTCCTTCAAGGAACTCTCGGATATTGGCCGAGTAAGAGAAGGAGGATGAAAAAACTTATCGCCATAGCGCTTCCGTTCTTCCTGCTCTCAAGCCCGGTTTACGCCCAGTCGTTCGGTCAGAACAAAGTCCAGTACAGGGATTTTGACTGGCAATTCCTTCAGTCTCCTCATTTCGATATCTACTTCTACGCAGACGGCCAGCCGCTGGCGGAGTTTACCTCTGAAGTCGTCGAGCAGGCGTATGCTCAGGTGTCCAGCTACCTGGACTGGGAACTCCACAAACGTGTCTCCATCATCGTCTACAATTCGCATAACGATTTCCAGCAGACCAATATTACCACCTCCTACATGCCGGAGGGGGTCGGCGGCGTCACCGAACTGTTCAAGAACAGGATAGCCATCCCCTTCGAGGGGTCCTACGAACAGTTCCGCCATGTGATACACCATGAGCTCGTCCACGCCATGATCAACGATTTGATCTACGGCGGTTCGGCCCAGAGCATCGTCTCCAACAGGGTTCAGCTCGTACTTCCGCTCTGGCTGAACGAGGGGCTGGCCGAGTACCTGTCGAGCCAGTGGGATACGCAGGCCGATATGGTCATGCGGGATGTGGCGGTCCACGACAGGATTCCCGAGGTGCCGGAACTCAATTACTATATGGCCTACAAGGGTGGGCAGTCGGTCTGGAAGTTTATTGTCGAAAAATACGGCTGGCAGAAAG
>LUOC01000181.1 GCA_001626655.1 Fidelibacterota bacterium REDSEA-S14_B6
GTGTAGATTCCGCAGTCGGTCTCGCGAGATATGGTACTGCCGACAACATTACAGATGCCCATGGCGAGGGCACCTTTCTCCTTCGCCTTCCTGATCGCAGCGAGCGTATCCGCCGTCTCCCCGGACTGGGAGATGGCAATGACGACCGTGTCCGAATCGATGATCGGCTCCCGATAGCGGAACTCAGAGGCGTAGTCGACATGGACTTCGATTCGGGCAAATTCCTCGATGAGGTTCTTACCGATGAGCGCCGCGTGCCACGAGGTTCCGCAGGCGGTGATGTAAATCCGGGAGGCGTTCTCGATTCTCGGGAGAAAGTCGGCGATGCCGCCGAGGTGTGCCGTACCGCTCTCCGGGGATAGTCTGCCTCGCATGGTGTCGGTGAGAGTGTTGGTCTGCTCGTGTATCTCCTTCAGCATGAAATGGGGATAACCCCCCTTTTCGATCTCTTCAAGATTATACTCGATTTGCTCCATCACCTTATTGATGGGGGAGTTGTCCCGAATACGGCGCACTTCATAACTGTCCCGCTTCATCTCTACAAGATCACCGTCGTCGAGATAGACGACATTTCTGGTGTGAGGGATAATGGGCGAAGCGTCCGAGGCGAGGAAATTTTCGTCCTCTCCGACGCCGAGCACGAGGGGACTTCCGAGACGCGCTCCGATAACTGTCTCTGGTTCATCGGAGCAGATTGCCGCGATTCCGTACGTGCCGACCACATCCTGCAGAGCCGACTGAACCGCCTCAGAAAAAGTGAGAGAATCGGAGGCGTATACCTTACCGATAAGCTGAACTAGCACTTCCGTATCTGTTTCTGTTGAAAAAATTACACCTTCTTTCTCAAGTGCTTCTCGAAGTGTGTTGTAGTTCTCTATGATCCCGTTATGGATGAGAGAAATTTTGCCCGACATGTCGCTGTGGGGGTGGGCGTTCAGATCGCTCGGTACGCCGTGCGTCGCCCAGCGTGTGTGGCCGATTCCTACAGTTCCGCGAACAGTTGATTCGTCCAGAAGTTTTTCAAGGTCGGCTACCTTCCCCTCGCACTTGAGCACTTGTACATCGCCGTTTTCCGCAGTGGCAATTCCTGCCGAGTCGTAGCCGCGATACTCCAGCCGCTTCAGACCGTCGATGAGAATCGGGACTGCGTCCTCGTTTCCGATATATCCTACTATGCCGCACATGGACTATCTACTCCCACTCGATTGTGCTGGGCGGCTTGGAACTGACATCGTAGACGACCCTGTTTACGCCGGTCACTAAATTGACAATCTTGTTCGACACTTCCGAAAGAACATTTTCAGGGAGGCGGTACCAGTCGGCGGTCATGCCGTCCACACTTGTCACAGCCCGGAGGGCGATGAGGTTCGCGTACGTCCTCTCGTCTCCCATCACGCCGACGGTTTTCACCGGCACGAGTACCGCAAAAGCCTGCCAGATTTTGTCGTAAATACCATGCTTGCGAAGTGCATCAATGAAGATATGATCGGCCTCCTGAAGAATCTTTACTCGCTCCTTTGTGATTTCTCCTATGATCCTTACGCCGAGGCCGGGGCCAGGGAAAGGATGTCTCCCTAGAACGTCTTCCGGAAGGCCAAGTTCCTTCCCCACTTTCCGCACCTCATCTTTGAACAGTTCCCTCAGCGGCTCAAGCAGCTCAAACTCCATATCATCAGGGAGGCCGCCCACGTTGTGGTGGGACTTGATGACATCGGCCGTACCTCGAACGCCGCCGCTCTCAATAATATCCGGATAGAGCGTCCCCTGTCCGAGAAATCTAAAATCGGCGCCGGACTGAACAGCCGACTCGAATGAACGGATGAACTGCTCGCCGATAATGCGCCGCTTCTCCTCCGGATCGACGATGCCGTCAAGTTTCGACAGGAATGTCTCAGAGAAGTCGTGGACCTCCACTTCGAAACCGAGGCTCTGGGCTAGTCTCCCGCTGATGTAGTCCGGCTCATTTTTTCTCAAAAGCCCGTGATCCACAAACACACATCGGAGCTGGCTCCCCACCGCCTTATGGATCAGTTTCGCCAGAACCGCCGAGTCGACACCGCCGCTGACGCCGCACAAAACCTTCTCTTCTCCGACCGTCCTCCGAATCTCTTCGATCGTCGATTCCACGAAGGACGCCGGCGTCCAGTCTTTCTGACAGCCAGCTACATCAAAGAGAAAGTTGGAAATAATTCTCTTCCTTCGACGGTATGGACAACTTCGGGATGAAATTGCGTTCCGAGGACAACACCACCGTCGCGTTCGGCAGCCGCCAGCACCCCATTCCCGGAGCGTGCCAGCACCGACCAGTTCTCAGGGAGCATGTCCACGGCGTCTCCGTGGCTCATCCAAACCTGACTCTTCTCGGTAATGCCGTTGAGAAGTCGGCTTCCGTTCTCCACAGCCAGCTCGGCAAATCCGTATTCGCGCTGGCCGTTCGACATGACCACGCCGCCATCGTGTGTCATCAGCAGGCCAAAGCCGTAGCAGATACCGAGAATTGGAACTCCCAATTCCATGACGAGGGGATCCAAAACAGGCGCCCCCTCGGCATAGACAGAGTCGGGACCTCCCGAGAGAACCACCGCCTTCGGATTCCGTTGGAGGATCTCTTCCGACGGCGCCGAATGTGGAAGTATCTCAGAATAGACATTCTGTTCTCGAATTCGGCGGGCAATCAGCTGCGTGTACTGAGAACCGTAATCGATGATGAGGACTGTCTGCTTATGGAGCATCGTCTTGAAAGTCTTCCCAACTGTTGAGCTCGGCAAAGGACTCCTCGCTCGTCAGGTTGTAGTGGAGAGGCGTAACGGAGACATACCCCTCCCGGAGGGCGACATCATCCACCGAAGGATCGCTCTCGTTCGAGACGAGTTCGCCGTCCATCCAGTAGTAAACATTTTGGCGAGGATCGATTCTCTGGTCGAACCGTTCCTCATAATTGCTCGTCCCCTGCCTTGTCAGGCGAAAACCGGCAGCTTCCCCGTTGGGCGTTTTCGGTACGTTGATATTCAGAGCAACCCCCCGAGCGATCCCTTTTTCAAGCGCTCTTCTGACAAATTGCCTGGCGACTTTTGCGGCGTAGGAGTAGTCCGGCCTCACCCACGCGTCCAGAGAGATGGCGATAGCGGGGACGCCGAGAATCACAGCCTCTGTAGCTGCGGAGACCGTGCCGGAGTAGAGGACGCTCATCCCCACATTCGATCCACGATTGATGCCGGAGACGACTAGATCGGGCGTTCTGTCAACGATAACTTTGATTCCCAGCTTGACACAGTCCGCTGGAGTGCCCGCTACGGCATAGCCGGAAAAACCGTTCTCGCGCTCCAGTTCGCTGATGCGGATAGGGTTAGAGATTGTGATGGCGTGCCCCACTGCACTCTTCTCTGCTTCCGGCGCCACCACAACTGTCTCTCCTATATCGGCCAGCGCCTGTTGCAGTGCATAAATGCCGGCCGCGTAGAAGCCGTCATCGTTTGTCACAAGAATGAGCGGTTCAGGCAACGGCTACTTCCCCATCATGAGCAAACTCGATGATCTTTCCGAGCGTCTCTTTCATCTCATTTCTGTGGACAATCCTATCGACAAATCCTTTCTCAACGAGAAACTCAGACCGCTGGAATCCTTCGGGAAGGTCTTCGCCGATGGTCTGCTTGATCACTCTCGGCCCGGCGAATCCGATGAGGGCCCCCGGCTCAGCGAGGATAACGTCGCCCTGCATTCCAAAACTTGCGCTCACGCCGCCGGTGGTCGGATCGGTGAGAATGGAGATGTAGAGTCCGCCGCTCTTTGAGAAACGGGCCAGTTTTGCCGAGATTTTCGCCAACTGCATCAGTGAGTAGACTCCTTCCTGCATCCGGGCGCCTCCCGAGGCACATATCATGATGAGTGGGAGATGCCGTTGCATAGCATAATCGACGGCGCGGGAAATCTTCTCCCCCACCACCGACCCCATACTTCCGCCGATAAAAGAAAAATCCATCACTCCGAGGACGACGGTCCGTTTTCCCACTGCGCCAACGTAAGTTTGGATCACATCCGCACTGCCCGTTTTGACGACCGCCGCCTTGAGCTGGTCAGGATAACTTTTTTTCGCTTTGAAACTGAGGGGATCGGCGGACCGAAGGTGAGGGTTCAGCTCCTCATACTTCCCGTCACCGAACAGAATTCGGAGGTACTCACCAGAGTCCAACCTGAAGTGGAACAGGCAGTGAGGACAGACCATCAACTCCTTTATCAATTCCCGTTTGAACAGAATTTCCTCGCACTTGGGGCACTTTTCCCAGAGACCGTCCGGAACGGACTTCTTCTCTGTTGTGGTAACTTTCCGCTTCTGCCGTTTGAACCACGCCGTCATAGCTTATAAATTTGGTGAATCTCCCCCGATAATCCTATCTCAGCGGGCCGGGCCGCCGGTCTTGAACGAAGAGATATAATCGGGCTCGAGCTGGTGGTAATCGGTGATGGTCAATTCATTGAAACGGCGGAGAGCCACCCTCGCCACCGAGAGGGCCGACGGAGCGTGCTCAATGACCGGCGCCGCCCGATCGAGGCGGTCCAGCAGATCCTCGCAGCAGAAATGAATTACGGTGCTCTCCTCTCCAATGCTTCTGGAAACTATCGTCCACTTGTCACAAACGGGCTTGTCCTCGGCAACACAGCCGTAGGCCCCTCGACTAAACC
>LUOC01000182.1 GCA_001626655.1 Fidelibacterota bacterium REDSEA-S14_B6
TTGGGCAGCACGGTCTGAACATCATGGATTTATGTAACGCTTTCAATGAGCGGACTAAGGAAAACATGGGCACCATTATTCCCGTGGAGATTACCGTTTTTGAAGACCGCTCGTTCACATTCATCACAAAGACACCTCCTGCGGCCGTTCTTTTGAAGCAGGCGGCAAAGATTCAGAAAGGTTCGGGAGAGCCGAACAAGGAGAAGGTTGGTAAGGTGAGTGAAAATGACCTGAGGCAGATCGCCGAGACGAAGATGGCGGACCTCAATGCCAACACTGTCGATTCGGCTATGGAGATGATCCGCGGCACCGCCCGGAGCATGGGGCTGGAGGTAGTCTAAGAAGATGAAACACGGAAAGCGATACAGAGGCGCAAACGAATCAGTGGACAGGATGAAAGAATATTCTGTAGAGGACGCCGTGGATCTCGTGAAAAGCATTGGCGCTACCAAGTTCGATGAAACTGTGGAAATTGCCGTGAACCTCGGTGTTGATCCCCGGCATGCCGAACAGAACATTCGAGTTACTACATCTCTTCCCCACGGCAGCGGAAAACAGGTGAGGGTTCTCGTGCTCGCCGCCGGGGCCGAATTGAAAGAGGCCGAAGAAGCGGGCGCTGACCACGCAGGGGATGACGATTTTCTTACGAAACTTGAATCCGGTTGGGACGAGGTAGACGTTATTGTGGCAACTCCAGAGATGATGCCGAAACTGGGCAAGCTCGGTAAGGTACTGGGGCCCAAAGGGATGATGCCGAATCCCAAGAGCGGCACCGTCACGAAGGATGTCGGTAAGGCTGTTAAGGAGATCAAGGCCGGTCGTATCGAACTCCGTGTTGACAAGAATGGAATTGTCCATGCGCCCATTGGCAAGAGATCATTTGAAGAAGGTCAGCTCGTTGAAAACCTCAAGTCGGTCATTTCGACAATCCTTCAGGCAAAGCCATCGGCTGTGAAGGGGACTTACCTTAAGAAGGTGACTGTCTCATCCACCATGGGGCCGGGAATCAAAGTGGAGAGGGCCTTCTCGCTCTAAAGATATGCCGAACCAGCAGAACGTAGAAACAGTCGAAACTTTCAGCAGCAAGTTTCAGGAAGCGTCGGGAATCTACTTCACCGATTACCTCGGCTTGAGTGTGAAGGACATCACTCAGCTTCGGAAAAAGTTTACAGAAGATGGTGTGGAGTTCTACGTTATTAAGAATACGCTTGCCAAGCTTTCCGCTGAGAATGCCGGCATCAAAGATCTTAACGGTGTTTTCGGCGGCCCCACGGCGGTGGCGCTCAGCTTCGATGATCCCACGGTGCCGGCCAGAATCATAAAAGAATTCAAGAAAGATCACGACCTTCCCGAACTGAAAGCGTTTGTTTTTGAGGGGGAAGTGATGGACAAAGGTGCATTCGCTAAGGTGGCCAATCTGCCATCTAAGGAAGTGCTCCTGACAAAACTCGTTGGGGGGCTGTCATCGCCCATGACAAAGTTGGCATCGACCCTGAATGGGGCAATGTCAAGTTTTGTGAATGTGTTGAATAACCTTAAAGACTCAAAACCAGAGTAGACAAAAAAGAGAGGAAATGAACCATGGCTGAAGTTTCACGTGCTGATGTGCTCGATTATCTTGAGAAATCCAATATGCTCGAGATCTCAGAGCTCATCGGTGAAATCGAAGACAAGTTTGGTGTTACTGCTGCCGCTCCTGTAGCGGCTGTTGCAGCTCCCGCCGCCGGAGAAGCTGCTTCCGAAGAGGAGAAAGACAGCTTTGACGTCGTTCTCGCTTCAGCTGGCGACAAGAAAATCCAAGTGATTAAGGTTGTCCGCACTATCACTGAACTTGGCCTCAAAGAGGCGAAGGATCTTGTTGAGAGTGCGCCCAAGGCAGTCAGAGAAGGTGTCGCCAAAGCGGAAGCTGAAGAGCTTAAGGGCCAGCTAGAAGAGGCTGGCGCCACAGTCGAGCTGAAGTGATCGACGCTGTCTCGTTGAATGCGGAAAGTAACGTCCTAATCAATCAGTAAGGAGATGTAGTCTTGGCCGTAAACCAGACCGAAAACCGTCATTCCTTTTCGAAGATTTCTTCTGCCGTTCCCATGCCGGATCTGCTGGGAGTGCAGATAGATTCCTTCAGGAATCTTCTGCAGCTTGATACGCCGGAAGACAGCCGTGAAATGCATGGACTGCACGAAGTGCTTAAGAATATCTTTCCGATGGAGGATACTCACAAGAACTACATCCTCGAATACAAGAGCTACTACTTCGGAACCTCCAAGTACAGCCCTGAGGAATGCATGGAGAGGGGCGTCACCTATGCTGTTCCTCTGAAGGTTCGGCTCATTCTGCATATCACCGATGAGTTTGACAGGTCCAAGTACGCTCATTCGATAGAGCAGGAAGTCTACTTCGGCAATATCCCGTTCATGACAAACCGCGGGACGTTCATCATCAACGGCGCGGAGAGGGTGATAGTCAGTCAGCTTCAGCGCTCTCCCGGCGTCTTCTTTGATGAATATACCCACCCCAACGGCACGCGCCTCTATCAGGCCCGTGTCATTCCGTTCAGGGGGTCGTGGATCGATTTCACCACCGATATTCAGGACTGCATCTATGTCATCATTGATCGCCGGCGGAAGTTTCCTGTAACATCTCTTCTCAGGACGCTGGGCTTCTCCAGCGATGCGGACATTTTCAGGGTTTTCGATTTCGCCCAGAAATTCAAACTCGGTCCGAAGTCGTCCAAGAAAGTTGTCGGAAAAGTTCTCATCGATGATCTAATCGACACGGAGACCGGCGAGATTCTCGCCGAAAGCCGCACGGAGCTTACCCCCGATCTGATTGCCGATCTTACGGCTGCGAAGGTTAAGGAGGTTGAGTGTGTCTCTCCCCTCGATAACCTTGCCGTCGAACTTCTTCTGAACACAATGCAGAAAGATCCGACCCACAATACAGATGAGGCGCTGACGCTCATGTACAAGCACCTCCGTTCGGGAGATCCGCCGAATCTTGAGACAGCGCAGAAATTTATCGAAAGAATGTTTTTCAGCCCGAAACGGTACGATCTTGGAAAGGTCGGCCGATACAGACTGAACAAGCAGTTCAACCTCGAAGTCGAGATTGATCACACCGTTCTAACCACGGAAGATTTCATCCGCGTGATCCAGTATCTCGTCGAGATGCGGAAAGGTGAGCGGGGACCGGACGATATTGACCATCTCGGCAATCGCCGGATGAAGACTGTCGGTGAGCAGCTGACGAACCAGTTTTCCATCGCCTTCAGTAGAATGGCGAGGACCGTCAGGGAGAGGATGAATCTGCGGGAGGCCGAAAGTCTCACGCCTCAGGATTTGATCAACTCTCGTATCTGCACAACAGTTATTAACACATTTTTTGGAACGAGTCAGCTGAGCCAGTTTATGGATCAGACCAACCCGCTGGCTGAGGTGACGCACAAGCGGCGCGTTTCTGCGCTCGGTCCCGGCGGTCTTACACGGGAGCGTGC
>LUOC01000183.1 GCA_001626655.1 Fidelibacterota bacterium REDSEA-S14_B6
GTGTTGAGCATACTAAACCAGTTTCTTGAAGTCTTCAGAACCTTCCACCAGCGCGTCCGCCATTCCTTCATCCATCGGCGAGTGAGCGCCGTCGGGGACGATACGAAGCTCGGAGTGAGGCACGGCCTTGTGGAGATCCCACGCTGATCGGGTGGGGCAGATGACGTCGTACCGCCCCTGGACGATACGGAGCGGAATGTCCTTGATTAGATGGACGTTCTCAAGAAGATAGTTGTCCATCGGCATAAAAAAGTTGTTCAGGGCAAAATGGCACTCGATGCGGGCGATGTTCAGAGCGCTGTCTCCGGAGGTCATCTCCTTGACGGCGTCGGGGTTCGGCATAAGGGTCATTATGGACGCCTCCCACCCTGCCCAGCACCGCGCCGCTTCCAACCGGACTGAAGTCTCTTCCGAAGTGAGAAGAGTGTAGTACGATTCCAGTGTCCCGCCGTTGCCGGGATCGCTAAGAGGTGAGATGAACCGCTCCCACGCGTCGGGATAGATTTCTGAGGCGCCGCCGGCTTCGTACAGCCACAATATCTCGGCAGGACGGGCGAGGAATATCCCCCTGATGATGAGACCGAGGACACTTTCGGGATAACGAATGGCGTAACTGAGCGCCAGCGTGCTGCCCCAGCTTCCGCCCATGACAACCCACTTTTCGATGCCGAGATGACACCTCAGTTTTTCCAGATCATCTACTATCTCCCAAGTGGAGTTCTCCTCCAGTTCCGCCGCCGGCGTGCTCCGTCCTGCGCCGCGTTGATCGGGGAGGATCAGCCGGTAGAATTCGGGATCGAAGAACCGGCGGTAGTCGGGCAGGATGCCCACTCCCGGACCGCCGTGGAGGAAAACGGCGGGCTGGCCATCCCTGTTTCCCGACTCCTCATAACAGATGGTGTGAAGAGGGGAGACTGAGAGAGTGTCAGTCGCATACGGTTTGATGGGGGGATACAGTTGCGACATTTCTCTTAGACCAAATCGCGATGAAGCACGCCGGTGAGGCATCCTATGGCGCCGGCGGCCTTGGACAGTTCCGAAACGTCCACCGTGTGGCAGGCGACATCATGCTCCTCGAGATAAGTTTGAAGCGTCGGATTGTGTGCCGGCATCACTATTTCACGGGGGCCAATGGTTACAAAGTTGAAGCCAGAATGTTCGATGGCCTCCTCCTGATCGGGGAGATAGATCACCCTATAGCCTGATTCCTCCAGCGCCTCAACACCGGACTGGGCAAACCTCAGCGGCCAGGCGATGGCAAGGTCACTGTCGAGGAAACGGAGCATTCCCATGAGGTGCATGGTCCCTACCGGCATATCCACATGGACGACCTCGGCGCCCATCCCTTCCAGGATTTCGGTAACCTGCCGCCGCCCTTCGTCATTGGTTCTCAACCCTCTCCCCACGATAGAGCGGTCGGGACGTGTCCACATGGCGTCGGCCCCCTCAAAAGTGCCGTTCCCGGAGACGCTTCTCACAATGGGCATTCCGAGCTCGGCCAGACGCCTCGCCGCCCACCGTTCTTCTCCCGCCCGGACTGTCGAGGCTGGGCGCCCGATGATGACGCCCTCAGGCGTGGAGAAAAGGAGGTCGGCCAGAAACATCTGATTCGGACTCGGCGGCGGCTCGGGATCGACGTAATGGACTTCCACTCCTGCGCCTCGATAAGTCTCCGCCAGTGCATCGTGCTGATCTTGCGCTTTTGCCACATCTATGGGCGAAAGCATCTGCACACTCTGAGGATCCTCCGACGCTGCCAACTCCTCTCCGGGACGGTGGAGCAGCACTGCTTTCAGTCGAGTGTATTCGCTGTTGATACCGCATTCTGTCCATACCGTCCCAAGTTCGGTGCGAAGAGAATCTGAGCGGGGAGACCAGCCGGGACCGCCGTAAGCGGAATGATCTAGATTGTTGAAGTTAGCCACGGGGTGACGCGAAGGTAGAATCGGCAAACTGTTTGTTCCAACTGTTAACTTATGACGGTAAATTCAAGCTTAGTGTCAGAGCAAGAATCATGTCTTGATTGGTGAAATTCGCCTCTCAGACCATTTGTTCTTTGAACCTGTTTCCTGCCGCACAGGGTCCAGTGGACCGCCGACGGATTGGTTCTTGGCTCTTGGAACTTGGTTCTTGGATACTGAACATTGAAGATTGATAATTGCTTCTGGGGCCGTAGCTCAGATGGGAGAGCGCAGCGTTCGCAATGCTGAGGTCGAGGGTTCGATCCCCTTCGGCTCCACTTTTGGAAAACTTGTTTTGAGTTATCAAGTATTAGCACGGAAATACCGGCCTGAGAAGTTTCAGGATGTTCTTGGGCAGGGTCATGTAACGCAGACGCTCCTGAACGCGTTTGAGCGGGAGCGAATCGCCCACGCCTATCTTTTCGCCGGCCCGCGCGGAGTTGGCAAAACGACCACGGCGAGAATCCTTGCGAAAGCGCTCAACTGCCTCACCGACGCCAACGGAAACCCCTGCAACGAATGTAACAACTGTCAGGAGATTGCATCGTCGCGCAGTATGGACGTGCTGGAGATTGACGGCGCCTCCAACCGAGGAATCGACGAGATTCGGAATCTGAGAGAGCTGGTGAAGTATTCACCCATCAATGTGAAGTTCAAAGTCTTTATCATTGATGAAGTCCACATGCTGACGCAGGCTGCGTTCAACGCTCTTCTCAAAACACTTGAAGAGCCGCCGCCGCACGTCAAGTTTATCTTCGCAACGACGGAGGCCAACAAGGTTCTGCCGACGATTCTGTCGCGGTGCCAGCGTCACGATTTTCACAGGATGTCTCTGGAAACTATTCGGGCCGGACTAGAAGCTGTGGTGGAGGCGGAAAACGTTCAGATGGAGGAGTCTGTTTACCACCTCATCGGGACAACGGCCGATGGAAGTATGAGGGATGCGCTCAGTCTCGCGGACCAGCTCATTGCCTTCTGCGGCCACTCCATCACACTTGAAGCCGCTACCGAGATGCTCGGCATCATCCCCAGCGATCTGTTTTTCAGCATCACTGATGCTCTGAAAGTGAAGGATCGCTCAGGTCTGTTGGATCAGTTGACCGAGGTACACGAGAAGGGGTTTGCCCAGACCGACTTTATCAACGGTCTCAATCGCCACCTGCTGAACCTGCTCATCGCCACAGGCGAGAAAGGCGCTGACCTGCTCGATGTGACGGATGATCTGAAGGAGCGGTACAGTACGGCGAGCAGCGAGTGGAAAGCGAGGGACCTCATCCGGTACCTCGATCATGTGACGAAGATGGAGTCTGAGATTAAGCGCGTTCAGCAGCCGAAAGTTTTTCTCGAGGCGATGATGCTGAAGTTGGCTGAAATGGATTCGTCTGTCGAAATATCCGATCTTCTCGACAAGCTGTCCGGTGGAAATCCGGTTTCCACTTCACAACCGGTGAAGGCGCCGCCGCCTCAATTACCGCCGAAAGAGAAGCCTGCTGTGAAGGATTCACCGCCGCCGAAAGAGGAACCTCCGCAAGAGGAGAAAGTTTCTGAACCCGCGGCTGAGCCGGAACAGAAAAAGGCTGACGCCGTTTCAGATTCCGGACCGGAGCTGTCGCTGGACTCCGTCCGTCAGAAGTGGGAGGAAGTGGTCGGGAAGGTGTCCGAGAACGGAACTTCCATCGGGACATTCCTCTCTCACGGCGAACCGGCCGAGGTGACGGGGAGGCGGGTGACGATCGGTTTTCCCGAGCGGTACCGTTTCCAGTTGGACGTGCTCAAGAAGAATTCGAGAAGGATTGAGATGAGCCTTGAGAAAGTGTTTCATAAAGAATTGAAGGTCGATTTCGTACTCCAGAAGGGGAACGAATCTTCGGCCGAGCTGAGCAATTCAGATCATCCCGTAACGCAGCGGGTGCTTGAACTGTTCGGCGGTGAAATGACGAATTAACCAGATAGCGGAGGAACCATGTTTACAAAAGGCAATTTTCAGAATATCATCAAGCAGGCTAAGAGCGTTCAGGATAAACTGGAGGCGACACAGGCCGAACTGGAAAAACTGGAAGTCGAAGGCCAGTCCGGCGGCGGTATGGTGGTGGCGAAGGTCAACGGGAAGCAGGAACTGCTGTCCCTCAGGATCGATCCTGAAATCCTCTCAGACGACGTGGAGATGGTGGAAGACCTCATCATGGCGGCGGTAAATCAGGGACTCAGCAAAGCGGGGAAGGAATCGCAGAAGCGGATGGCCGGTGTCTCCGGAAGTATGATGATCGCGCTTGGCGATCTGAAAGCGTCTGACCTCTCTGAATGAATGCACTTCCCGAATCGCTGAACCGTCTGGTCGAGGGGCTTTCACAGTTCCCGGGAATCGGCAAAAAGACCGCCGAACGGATGGCGTTTCACCTCTTGAAATCGAACAGCGGATGGGCACAAAGCCTTGCCCAGGCGATCGTGGATGTGAAGGAACAGATTCATGAATGTCCCGCGTGTCACAACATTTCTGAAACAACGCCCTGCTCCATCTGCGCTGATGAGAAACGGGACGCCTCTATGCTGTGTGTTGTGGAAGATACCACGGACCTTGTGGCGTTCGAGAAGACAAACCACTACCGCGGGAAGTACCACGTCCTCGGCGGCGTGCTGTCACCGCTGGACGGCGTCGGCCCGGAAAACCTGCATATCGATACGCTGCTCGAGCGCCTCAATGGGGAGGAAGAGGTGATTATTGCTACAAATCCGAGTGCCGAAGGGGAGACGACCGCCCTCTATCTGGCGAAGCAGTTGAAGGAGCGGAACGTGAAGGTGACACGCCTCGCCAGCGGAATACCGGTCGGCGGTGATCTTGAGTATACAGACGAGGCGACGCTGGTGAGCGCTCTTGAAGGGAGACGGGAGATCTAAGATGCTTCCCAATGTACTCACCGTCGGCAGAATTCTCCTGACGCCGCTCTTCATTCTCTGTCTCTTCTACGAATCGCCCTGGTCGAATTCGGCGGCGCTGGCTATCTTCATTATCGCCTCCATCACGGATGGATGGTGGGACTTATCGTCTTTCGGGACCTCTTTGTGACAGGGCTGAGAATGCTCTTTCTGAACAACGGCATCAGTCTCGTCACGAGCAAGGTTGCGAAGGCGAAGACCGGCGCCCAGATCTCTGCCATAATCTTTGTTCTCGCTTATCTTTCGCTCAAGACGTTTCCGCTTATCGACGCGGCGGAGCTGACAGCATTCATCGATGAGTTCAATCTTATATGGTACGCCGTCCTGACGGCGACGCTTTTCACGGTCTATACGGGGCTCAACTACCTTTACATCAACCGTGACTCCATAGAGACATTCATCAACAGTTCCGGCCGGGGTGAGTGAGGACAGCGCTCGTCCACTCGGCTGACTGGCTCTCTACCTGCTTTCGCATCGGATATCTCCCTCTTGCCCCGGGAACCTGGGGCAGCGCCGCGGCGGTGATCGCATGGCGGCTCCTTCCGGAGATGGAACTGTTCCGCCTCACCCTCATCGTAATCGTCGTCTTCCTCATCGGGGTGATCAGCTCTACCATCGTTGCAGAGCGTGAACAGGAGAGCGACCCTTCCCACATTGTCATCGACGAGTGGGCGGGGATGTGGCTAGCGCTGCTGATGCTCCCAAACGAATGGGTGTGGCTCGGTATCGCTTTTGCTCTTTTTCGGGCATTTGACATCTTGAAGGTCTATCCCGCTAACCGCTTTGAGAAGTTCCCTGGGGGGTGGGGAATCATGATGGACGACGTCGTGGCGGGGCTCTATGCAGGCGTTACGACTCAGGCGCTGGTGCTCTTCCTGTGAAAAGCGCACTTATCACCATAGGCGATGAGCTTCTCGGCGGCTACACTATCGACTCAAACGCTGCCTGGATCGGCCGGAAACTTATGGATATCGGCATCCGGACCGTCTGGAAACTGACGGTTCCCGACCAGAAGGATGATATTGTGAACGCCATGTCGCTGGCGGCGGAGAAGGCAGATGTGGTAATCTGCACCGGCGGTCTCGGGCCCACGCGGGACGATATAACGAGGGACGCCTACTGCGAATTCACCGGCGCTGAACTGGAGATGGATAAACAGTACCTCGACGAATTGAGCGCCCGCTTTGAACGGCGGGGCGTCACCATGCCTGAGTCCAATCGAAGTCAGGGCCTCGTCCCTGACAGGGGATCGGTGATTCCTAACCCGAAGGGGTCTGCGAGGGGAATGTTCTGTTCGGTGGACGGACGGTGGATCTGCATTCTTCCCGGAGTACCGGCGGAAATGAAGGGGATGATGGAAGAGAGCGTACTCCCTGAATTGGGCGATATGTCTACCAGCGATCTGTTTGTGACCAACATCCGTACTACCGGCGTGATGGAGTCTAAACTCCACGATCTCCTCGATGATGCAATGAACGGCTCTCCCGTCTCTATCGCGTTTCTCCCCGGTTTCAGCGGCGTGGATATAAGACTCACTTCTGAAGACGAGTCGGTGGTGGCGGAGCTTTCCCGTGGGGTGTATAAACTGGCCGGGAAGTACATTTACGCCGAAGATTGGGTGACATTGGAGGAGTCGGTAGGGGAGTGCCTGAGAGAGAAAGGGGTGACGCTGGCCGTCGCCGAGTCTTGCACCGGCGGCCTGCTCGGCGACCGAATTACGAACGTCGCCGGGAGTTCGGACTATTTTCTGGGGGGCGTTGTCTGTTATTCCGATGAAGCGAAGATCAATCTCGTCGGCGTGAAGCGTGAGACGCTCGACAGTTTTGGCGCTGTGAGTGAGGCCGGCGTCGCCGGCCCCGACGGCGGCACAGAAGAAAAACCGGTTGGCCTCACCTGTTTCGGCCTCGATGACGGCGCCAACCCGTTCAGCCGCTCCGTCACCTTTTACCGTGATCGACGGTTCAACAAAGAGCTGTCGGCCCAGACGGCCCTCAACTCCGTCCGCCTCAGAATCACGGGGCAGATATGACCGATACCGATCTTCCGACCGCCGCCGCGTTCACCCTCGACAAGACACTGTCGATCCATTCGTTGAGCCAATCTAACTGCATTTATTGTGGGGATAACCTTTCTGTACTTAATCATTTACATGAGACAGTTACCGCCGCCGTAGACATGATCTACATCGATCCGCCGTACAACACAGGCAAGGACTTCACTTTCCGTGACAGCTTCAAGCACGACAGGTACAG
>LUOC01000184.1 GCA_001626655.1 Fidelibacterota bacterium REDSEA-S14_B6
GATTCTCACCGGAGGCACGGTGGTGGACGGACTAGGAAACCGTCCATTCCGTGCGGACATCGGAGTTAAGGGTGATAGAATAGTGGCTGTTTCACGGGCTGGTCTGAAAGAAGAAGAAGCCAAAGACGCACTCGACATCAGCGGAAAGGTGGTGAGCCCCGGATTTATTGACAATCATGCTCACATTCAGACTACCATCCATGAGCATCCGTTGGCGGAGAACTTCATCCGTCAGGGTATCACCACCATCCTCGCCACGCTTCACAGCGGCGATCAGCCGTGGCCTTTAGACGAATACGCGTCATCGCTGAAGGTGGCGCCGAACGTCGGTTTCTACGCGGGGCATACATGGACCAGAAAGCAGGTGATCGGTCTCGAAAATCGTGCCCCTACCGATGATGAGCTGGAGAGAATGCGGTGGTATGTTGAAGAGACCATGAAGCAGGGGGCTATCGGATTTACAACAGGACTCTTGTACGTCCCTGCCAATTTCGCCAAACCTGAAGAAATAATTGAGCTGGCAAAGGTAGCTTCCCACCATGGTGGGATTTATGTCTCCCACATGAGGAATGAAGCCACAGGTCTCTTGAAGTCTGTCCGGGAGACCGTTCGTGTCTCCGCGGAGGCGCAAATTCCGGCGCAGATCAATCACCACAAGGCAGCCGGAGTCGCCCAGTGGGGGTGGTCGGAGAAGAGTCTCGGCATCATCGATTCGGCCCAGGCCGAGGGGATTGACATTGTCCACGACCTCTATCCCTACACAGCCTCAAGCACCGGCTCGTCCATCCTCTTTCCGCAGTGGGCGTTGGCTGGAGGGAAGAAAGGCTTTGCCGCCAGAATTGCCGATCCGGCGCAGCGGAAGCGGATCGAGAGTGAAATGGTCGATATTTTCAACAATGACCGCACCGGCGGCGATCTCAGCAGGATTCAATTTCGGGTTCTACCCAGTGACCAGTCCTACAACGGAAAGCGTCTTGCGGACTATGCCGCTGATCGGGGAATGCCCAACAATCTTGAAACCGGGATTCAGCTTGCAATCGAGCTGCAGTTGAAGGGCGGTTTTTCCGCGATCTATCACGCCATGGACGAGGGTGACGTCATCAGAATCATGCAGCATCATCTGGCCATGATAGAGACGGACGGCGATCCAGTGAGCTACGGTGTCGGTTATCCCCACCCTCGGAGTTACGGTGCCTTTCCCCGCGTGCTGGCGCGCTATGTCAGAGAGTTGGGCGTATTGTCGTTGGAAGAGGCGGTTAAAAAGATGACTTCCATGACTGCGGATAGAATCGGACATACAGAGCGGGGGCGTATTGAAGAGGGAGTCTTTGCCGATCTCGTGGTGTTCGACCCGCAAACGGTTCAGGATCAAGCGATTTACTCCGATCCCCACCGTTATCCCACAGGTATAGATCATGTGATTGTCAACGGCACAGTTGTTATGCGGAGCGGGGCGCTCACCGGTGAACGGCCCGGTGTCTGGCTGGTGGGCCCAGCGAGACGATAGAACATAAAATAGCAGAATGGAGAAGATAAAATGAATCATCTATATAAGCTGATGTGGATTGCCATCGTGCTGTTGTTGCAAGCCGTGCATGCGGAAATGCCGAAAATACTTTCCATGAAAGAACGGGCGGCTGTCCGTGATCGATGGTTAAAGGATCGCGTGGAGACGGTTCTGCCGGATCTCCTCAGGCGCGAAAAAATTGATATGTGGCTTATTATTGCCCGGGAGTACAACGAAGATCCCGTCATTCGGACCATGCTTCCAGCCACTTGGCTCAACGCCCGCCGTAGGACAATTTTACTTATTCATGATCCCGGTAAAGATCAGCCGCTTGAGACTCTTGCCGTGGCGCGGTACGATGTGGGGGAGGTGTTTAAAAAAGCTTGGGAAAAGGAGAAGCAGCCTGATCAATGGAAACGACTTTCTGAACTTATCTCCGAGCGAAATCCGAAAAAGATCGCTGTGAACCGTTCAGTCCATTACGGCCTCGCCGACGGCCTCGCCTCCACCGCATACGAAGCACTCAACGCAAATCTTCCGGCCAAGTATCGCAAACGTATCGTTTCTGGAGAAAAACTGGCAGTGGGTTGGCTTGAGACGAGAACCCGGTCTGAAATGGTGGTTTATGAGCAGATATGCAGAATCGCCCACAATATCATTAAGGAGGGATTCTCGGACAAGGTAATACAGCCCGGTGTCACCTCCACCGATGATGTGGTGTGGTGGTTTCGTGAGAGGATTCGTGAACTGAAGCTGATCACGTGGTTTCATCCCACCGTTGATATTCAGCGCGCCGAGACAGGCTCATTCGATTTTCTCACCACATTTTCAAAAACAGAGCGGGACCAGAATATCATCATGCCCGGAGATGTTCTTCATGTCGATTTCGGTATCACCTATCTCGGACTCAATACGGACACGCAGGAGCACGCCTACGTTCTCCGGAAAGGGGAGACCGATGTTCCGGACTACCTCAAGAAGGCCCTCGCCGACGGCAACCGACTTCAGGATATTCTGACCAATAACTTCAAGGTGGGAATGTCGGGCAACGAGGTCCTGAAGCGGTCACTGGATAAGGCGAGGCGGGAAGGGATCAAGCCGATGATCTACAC
>LUOC01000185.1 GCA_001626655.1 Fidelibacterota bacterium REDSEA-S14_B6
GTCTATCACAACTCGAGCAGCGCACGGCGATGGATTGTGAGCGCCTTCCATCTCGAAGATTCTGTGCAGCGCGGTGAAACGTGGATGAAGCGGCGAATGGAGGACGGTTAGGTTTGGCCCGAGTTCCGCAGGACACCATCGATCGGATCAGGGATTCGGCGGAGATTCTCGATGTCGTCTCAGACTACGTAGAGCTTCGCCGGCGCGGAAGAAATCACTTCGGTCTCTGTCCCTTTCATCCTGAAAAGACCCCCTCCTTCAGTGTGGCGCCGGACAAGCAGATTTACCACTGTTTCGGCTGCGGCGCCGGCGGGAACGCCATCTCCTTCTTGATGGAGTATGAAAAAATCAGCTTTGTGGAAGCGCTGAAAAAGCTGGCGGAACGGTACGGAATCGAACTCAATCTCCACCGGGACGACGGCTCAGAGAAATTCTTCAGTCAACTGTACGCCGTCCAGAATGACGCGGTCGATTTTTTCAGAAAGAAGCTCCATTCTGAGGAAGGGGGAAAGGTGCTTGACTACCTTTCGTCCAGAGGCCTTTCAGATGAGACTGTGGAGAGGTTCGACCTCGGATGCGCCGGCGACAGGTGGGATCATCTGCTGAGTGTGGCGAAGGCCAAGAAGGTGCCGCAGGAGGTGATTGAGAAATGTGGCCTCTTCACCAAAACCGACAAAGGGATTTTCGACCGATTCAGAAACAGACTGATGTTCCCCATCACCAATCGCGGCGATCGCGTGGTCGGATTCGGCGGCAGAGACATGACAGGCGAGAGTGATGCAAAGTATTTGAACTCACCGGAGACGCCGATCTACAACAAGCGGGAAATCCTGTACGGCCTCTCCCGAACACGGGAGGCGGCCCGGGAGGATCGGACCGTCGTTGTCGTGGAGGGATACATGGATTTTCTTCAGCTCTACCAGCACGGCATCAAGAACATCGCCGCCACATCGGGAACGGCTCTCACCACCGGTCAAGTCTCACAGTTGCGCAAGTTCGCCGATACTGTCTATCTCGCCTACGACGGCGACGTCGCCGGCCGGAAGGCGGCCATCTCAGCCGGTTACAACCTGATGAAGGGCGGCGCCACGGCAAAGATCGTGAATGTGCCTGAGGGGAGCGATCCCGACAGTTGGGTTGTAGAGTCCGGGGCCGACAGTTTCCTTCGAGGTGTTGAAGATGCTTCAGACGTTATTACTTTCCATTTTGACAACACCTCATTCGACCTCTCTATCGCTTCGGAACGGTCGCGACTCGCCGATGAGATTTCCGCTGAACTGGGCGCCATCGGAGACGAGATCATTCGAAGAGACATGGTGAGGCAGGTGGCCGAGCGGATGGGCGTTGATGAGGAGGCCATCATCCGGAAGATTCGCGGTCGTAGCCGGCGGACTGGCCCCCAGCCAGCAGCGGCTCCGGAAGCTTCTGCCTCCCCCCTCTCCTCCGCGGCAAAGGCAGAGCGGGAGATTGTGAAACTCCTTGCTGCCGGCGACAGCGACATCGCCGATTTACTGAAAGCTAATACAGACCTGGACAGTTTCTCAGATCCAATGATGAAGACTCTGGCCGGCTACCTTCTGAACAGTGGTGGCGGCAACGGAAACCTTTCCGGCGCCCTGGACCTTTTCCAGGAAAAGGGCGAACGTGAACGGGCATCCCGAATTCTCCTCGAGGCGGCGACAGAGGAAGATGCTCATCGCGTGGCGGTGGACTGTCTCATCACGCTTGAGCGGAGTCCGCTGAAAGCGAGAATTGATGAAGCGAGGATTCGGCTCAGGGACGTGGAGCGCTCCGGGAAGGATCCCGCCGAGGCGCTCAGTTCTGTGATGGAGCTCCGCAAACAGTTGACTCAACTGGAAGCGAAACGGAAATCTCTCCTCGAAGGGGCGGAATGAGGCGCAGCTTCAACCTCCTCTCCATCTCGATCCTTGTGGCGGCGATCGGTAGCATCGCGCCGGCGCAGCAGGAAGGGAACGTCAAGTACTTTAAGACCGATCTCCACCGAAGCGACCTGCTGAAGGACGAGGTGTCGGAAGAGGATGCTAAGAGAGTCAACCATTTTAAGGCGTTCTACAACTCGAGGGGGCGCCTCGTGAAAGTGGAGTTTTACCCCAACGGAGACCGCATCCTTGCCGAAATGAGAAAACGGGAAATCTTTCCGAGACCGAGAGCGCCGTTTAAGTATTTCCGCCGATGGGATCCCCACGCGCGGGAACTGGGCGAGGAACTCCCCCTTTCGAAGCTCGGAAGTCTCCCTTATTACAGAGTCTCCTATGATGGTGAGTCCGCCATCAGAACCGTGGAATTCTTCAGGAAAAGGAATCTTCGGCTGTGGACTTATTTCCTGATGAAGCGGGATGGGGAAAAAGAGTCCCACCTCTCAATCGTCTTTGCCGCGCAGCAGCCGTTGACGCTGCTTGATCCCCACCTGTTCCACACCTCCGCCAGCGAGATGAAGCAGGGGTGGATCGCCGATTTCCGCCACAACCGACTGAACAGACCGCTCGAAACAGTGGTGAGTGATCCGGTCGGGAACCGGTACTACTTCTACCGTTTTCAACACCGCTACGAAACGGAGGGGGACAGTCTCAATCCTGTATCGTTCAGATACACAACTTCTGAGTACTATCTCGCCGACAGCACCAAGATGGGGAGCCATCAGCTCGTGTATGACGAAAGTGACCGCCTGCTCAAGAAGGAGTTTTACGATAACCGGAATTATCCGGGATCCCAAAGGGGGAATTCTACACCGGGAGGTAAGAAAGAGCAAATAAGAGCTTCTCGGCACCTTTCTACATTAGGCATAGCCTAACAGATTCTGAGAAAAACCGTTAAGACGGTTTTCAAAGAGAAAAAGCCCTCCCGCCATCTGGCAGAAGGGCTTTCTTTTTATCTGTCTCGCTTTATTATTTAAAAGCGCACGACCAATCCTGCGTTGAAGTATCGAGGTGTACCCAGAAAGACTTCCGCATTATGCGCGGCGTGATTTTTATCACCGTAACTGTTGTATTGACTGTGATCAACAGCATCCTGCACATATATGTCATCAAGAGCATTAAACACATGAGCAAAGGCCTGGAGATTCAGCCCCCCCATTGG
>LUOC01000186.1 GCA_001626655.1 Fidelibacterota bacterium REDSEA-S14_B6
GATGAACCGATTCTAGATGTCTGCGCCGCACCGGGAGGAAAAGTGGCCGCACTGGCTGAACAGATGGGGAACAGGGGAACCGTTCACGCGTATGACGTTGATCAGACGAGGGTCGCTCTCCTGAGAGACACCGTGCAACGTCTGGGACTGAGTTCAGTTTCTGCCGATCAAAAAGATGCAACGGCGGACACCTTTCCCGAGACGGGGAAGATTCTGATTGACGCGCCGTGCAGCGGAACCGGCGTCATGGGAAAACGGGCCGATCTGAGGTGGCGCAGAAAAGAGACCGATATCTATGAACTGGTGGAGATTCAAACGGCAATACTTTCTCACTGCGCCAAGTTTATTCGCCCCAGCGGTGAAATCGTCTACGCCACCTGTTCTGTCGAATCTGAAGAGAACTGGGACGTGGTCGATGCGTTTTTGAAGAGTCATCCAGAATTTTCGACCGTCTCCGCGGAAGGCAGAGTTCCCGGGGAGTTTATCGACGAGCGAGGAGCCCTCTCGACCTTTCCGCCGGAACATGGGATGGACGGCGTTTTTGGCGTAATTTTGAAGCGAGACTGATGAAGACCCTCCTGCGATACACTGTTGTCACCACTGTGATGGGCGCCATCGGACTGCTCCTGTTGGACAAGGTCGCGATGCCGTTCTATGTTCGGGAGGGGGCGGATCGGTACCTTCCCGATGTGACTGGCATGCCTTTCGAAGAGGCAAAATCGACCCTCGAACTGGAAGGATTTGAGGCTAAGCGAGGCGATATTAAGTACACCAGCGCCTATTCAGCGGGGACTGTGATTGATCAGTATCCCGATGCCATGCGGAGGGTGAAGCCCGGCCGGACTGTCCATTTGACCATCGCAGAGCGGGAGAGGATGGTGGAAGTGCCCGATCTGCTGGGAAAATCACTCCGGAGCGGCCAGCTGGAGCTGAGCGAGTCGGGATTGAAGATCGACTCCCTTATTGCCGAGTTCGATGCCGAAGTGCCGGTGGACGTGATCCGCTGGCAGTATCCGAGGTCGGGCGATTTTCTCCGTCGCGGAAGCGGCCTGACGGTGATTATCAGCAAGGGAAAGCCGCCGGACTTTTATGAGGTTCCCAACCTTTTTGGATTGAGCCTCGAAAAAGCCGAAAATCTTCTGACGAAAACCGGACTGTCCCTTGGCCGTGTTACTTACCGCCAGAACGAGGATCTTGTCCCTTACACCGTGCTGGGCCAATCCATTGAGGCGGGGACAATTCTGGACAAGCCTGTCTTGCTGGACATCACTGTCAGCATACTCGATTTGAACGATATCCGAAACCAACTCAGCGACACCAACAAGCGAGAGTGACTTACAGCAACGAACTAATCCGGAAACTGATACATTTCGGATCGGCTCTCTTCCCCGTCGCCTACGACCATGTTCTATCGAGGGAGCAGATGCTCTGGCTCCTCGGCGGACTGAGCGCCCTGTTTCTGCTCGGTGAGTTGATGCGGTTGAACGTCGAGGCTGCGAAACGCATTTTTCGAACAATTTTTGGGCCGATCGTCCGACCTTCAGAAGAGCACAAACTTACCGGCGCAACGTCGGTCTTTATTTCGGGCTTTCTGACCGTCTTGATTTTCGAAAAGAACGTGGCGGTCTTTGCAATGCTCACCCTTTCACTGGCGGATGCGACGGCGGCACTCATCGGCCGAAAGTGGGGCAACCGGGATATTTTCGGCAAGACGCTTGAGGGGACTGCGACATTTTTGATCGTGGCGATGATTCTTGCCGTTACTCTCCCGGGCCTTCCTCGGGCCGGCGCGGTGGTCGCTGCGGTGATTGCCACCGTGGTCGAACTGCTCCCTTCTCCTATTGATGACAATCTGATGGTGCCTCTGTCCGCGGCCACGACACTCTCTTTCTTTCATCTGGTGGCGTGAGTTTTCTGGCGCCATCCATACTGTGGGGTCTGCTGGCGGCAACGATCCCTCTGCTGATTCATCTGATCAGCACACGGAGAACTCAGCAGATTGACTTCAGCACCGTCCGATTCATCAAGGAATTGGAGCACGACACGATCCGAAAACTGAAGCTTCGTCAGATCCTTCTTCTGATTCTCAGAACTAGCGCCATTATACTGCTGGTAGTAGCCTTCGCGCGGCCTGTCAAAATGGGTTACTTTCCGCTGTCGGGAGCGGTGGGACAGTCCACGAGGATCGCCGTCCTTTTTGATAACTCAGCCACCATGGATGGGCGAGTGGAAGGGACATCACTTCTCCAGAGATCAAGAAATCTGGCTCTCTCTCTCCTGAGTAATCTCGAGGGGGATTTCACTCTTGATGCATATCAGACTTCGCCATTTCGCCGGCTCGCGTCCGAAACGATAAACTCCAAACAGCGGCTTCGAGAGATATTCGAATCGATCCGACCGACGTCCAGCCCCGACAATCTCTGGACGGCCATAGATTCAGTCGTCGCCCGGTCAGATCAGGAAGAGGCGCTCTCCGGCCCATCGGCCAATCGGGAACTCTATATCTTCAGCGACTTTCCCACGACGGTTCCGAGAGAGTGGCAGATATCATCACAGAACGATTGGCGGCTCTATCTCTTTCCCCAGCCGCCTCTTGCCAATAATTTGAACGTCAAGAGCGCCGGGGTCTCCTCACTGCTCAAGATGCCCAACCAGCTTCTAACCGTCGAAACTCTTATCTCCAGCTCCGGTGATGACATCAAGAAGGATGTGCCTGTCCAGCTCTTTTTCGATGAATCTCGGACGGGACAGGTCGTCTCTGACTTTGACCCTTCAGATGACAAGAATTTCCTCTTTCAGGCTTTTGCCGGACAACCGGGAATCGTTCACGGAGCTGTGGAAATTCCCGAGGACGATTTCCCCCACGACGATACGCGCCACTTTCAGTTCAGGATGACGGATGAAATCCGGTGCATCCTCCTCCATCCCGGCGATGACGATGGATCAATCCTGACAATAGCGCTGAGAGCGCTGAATGAGTCGACTCAAGTCGTGGAAGTTGAAAAACAGGTTTTTGGCACGGTTGGCGCCAGTTTGCTGGGAGGCAAGGATGTGGCTCTTCTGCTCAATCCTTCGGAACTGACCTTACGAGAGTCGGAGGCTCTGGAAGAGTTTCTTGGGGACGGCGGCTCGGCGGTGATCTTTCTCGGAGATACAGTTGCTGGACGATCCCACGGATGGCTCGAGGAGAGTGGCATCGGAACCTTCGGGGGGGTGAACCGATTGGAGAACGAGAACTTTTTCACGGTGGAGAAAATTGCAACTAAGCATCCCCTCTTTTCCGAATTTCCCGCTTCCGATCTTGAAGAAGAAATGCCTCAGGTTTTTGCCCATACGACCATCTCCGATCTCGGTCGAGCGAAAGTACTCCTCTCTCTTTCCAACGGCGAGCCATTGCTGATAGAGAAAGAGATCGGCTCAGGCCGTATACTGATGTTTACTGCACTCCCTGATCTCAAGTGGACCGATCTGCCAGTGAGGGGAATCTTTGTACCGCTTCTTCACCGTATGCTTATCTACCTCACCGCCGAAGTGTCGGACGATCTTGAAGCTACCGTTGGGAAGTCGCTGATCCTGCCTATTCCGCGGGAAGATCTTTCGAAGGAGATTATCGTCACCTCACCCGAGGGCGTAGAGTCCAAAGTTGTCCCCGATTATGTCAGGGAGCAGATTCTGATCGAGAAGATCGAGTCCGTCGGAGTTTATTCTGTGACGCTCGGGGGAGAGCCGTTCACATCATTTGTGGCAAATCTCGACGCCGCCGAAGATCCTTATCGGCGACTGACGGCCGCTCAATTGGGCGATCTATTCAGCGCTGAGACAGCGAGGATCGTCTCGGCTGAAGAGGATGCGGTGACTGCAGTAAACGAAGCACGGCGCGGAACCGAACTGTGGCATCTCTTCCTCGTTGGTGCATTTGTCCTGTTAGGCGCCGAAACGTGGATCGGAAGGATCAGAGAGGCGTAGTGTCTCTGAATCATCAGCAGACCGTCTACGAAAGGGCTATCCTTGTCGGTGTTGCCACGGCGGGGCTGTCGCGAGATGTTGTGGAGGAACACCTTGATGAGCTTCAACTGCTGGCGGAGACTGCCGGCGCCGAATCAGTGGGGCGCTTCAGTCAGAGTGTCGCCCGGATCAGTCCGAAATACTTCATCGGCAAGGGCAAGGCTGAACAGATCGTCCAGCAGGCGATGGCGCTGGACGCGAGCCTCATCATTTTTGATGACGAACTGTCGCCCACTCAGGTAAGGAACTACCACAAACTGGCAGAGTCCGTCAAGGTGATTGACCGCACCGCCCTCATCCTCGATATATTTACTCAGCACGCCCGCACACGAGAGGCGAAGACACAGGTGGAACTTGCCCGTCTCCAATATATGCTGCCTCGCCTGACGCGAATGTGGACCCACCTCGAACGACAGATGGGAGGGATCGGCACCCGCGCCGGCGCCGGAGAAACTCAGATAGAGGTGGACCGACGGTTAGTCAGGGACCGAATTGCAAAACTGAAAAGTGAGATTGGAGGGATCGAGAAGGAGAGAGCAACGCAGAGCAAACGCCGCGGTGAAAAATTCAGAGTTTCTCTCGTGGGTTATACGAACGCAGGGAAATCGACACTTCTAAAAGCGCTTACTGGCGCCGACGTATATATCAAAGATCAGCTCTTCGCCACCCTCGATACAACAATTCGATCGCTGGCGCTGGACAAAAAGAGGGAAGTTCTGATCAGTGATTCGGTGGGCTTTATCAGAAAACTTCCCCATGGACTCGTGGCCTCATTTCGATCCACGCTCAGGGAAGCGGTCGATTCG
>LUOC01000187.1 GCA_001626655.1 Fidelibacterota bacterium REDSEA-S14_B6
GGTCGATCCTGAACTGCTAAAGACCTACGAGAAGTTGGGCATCCCGTTGGAGGAGCAGAAGATGCTCGCCGGCGTGGCGGTGGACGCCGTGTTCGACTCCGTCTCCGTTGCCACCACATTCAAGGATGAGTTAGAAAAAGCAGGTGTCATCTTCTGTTCATTTTCGGAAGCGGTGCTGAACCATCCCGACCTCGTCAGGAAATACCTCGGTTCGGTGGTGCCTTATACCGACAATTTCTTCGCCTCACTCAACTCCGCCGTATTCAGCGACGGAAGTTTTGTCTACGTCCCGAAAGGTGTTAGATGTCCCATGGAGCTCTCCACCTATTTTCGGATTAACGCCGCCAATACGGGGCAATTCGAGCGAACGCTCATCGTGGCCGATGAAGGGAGTTATGTCAGTTATCTCGAAGGGTGCACCGCTCCCATGCGGGACGAGAATCAGCTCCACGCTGCGGTGGTGGAACTGATAGCCCACAAAGATGCCACCATCAAGTATTCCACTGTTCAGAACTGGTATCCCGGTGATCCCAAGACTGGCAAAGGCGGCATCTACAATTTCGTGACGAAGCGCGGTTCGTGCCTCGAGGAGAACGCCAAGATTTCGTGGACGCAGGTGGAGACGGGCTCGGCCATCACTTGGAAATACCCCAGCGTAATCCTGAAGGGGGACAGCACCGTCGGAGAGTTCTACTCCGTGGCGCTCACCAATAACTTTCAGCAGGCCGACACCGGCACGAAGATGATCCACATGGGGAAGAACACATCCAGCACCATCGTCTCCAAAGGAATTTCCGCCGGAAAGGGGCAGAACACCTACCGCGGCGCCGTCTCCATCAAGAAGAAGGCCGAAAACGCCCGGAACTACTCCCAGTGTGATTCGCTCCTGATCGGCGACAAGTGCGGCGCCCACACGTTCCCTTATATCGATGTGAAGAATCCGACGGCGCAGATGGAGCACGAAGCGTCCACCTCGGCCATCGGCGAAGATCAAATCTATTACTGTAACCAGCGGGGCATCTCCACGGAAGACGCCGTCTCCATGATCGTGAACGGCTTCTGCAAAGAGGTGTTCAGGGAGCTGCCCATGGAGTTTGCTGTGGAAGCGCAAAAGCTGCTGGAAGTGAGTCTGGAGGGGAGCGTCGGCTGAACGCTCTCCTTTTTGCTGCAAAACTAAATACGATTTTAGGAGATTAACTGAATGCTCGAGATCAAGAACCTCCGCGTGACTGTTGAGGAGAAGCCGATCCTGAAAGGGATCGATCTGAAGGTGAATGCCGGTGAACTTCACGCCATCATGGGGCCGAATGGCTCCGGCAAAAGTACGTTGGCCCACGTCATCGCCGGCCGGGAGATTTATGAAGTGGCGGAGGGCGAGATTACCTACAACGGTAAAGACCTCCTCGATATGGATCCGGATGAGCGGGCGCTGGAAGGGGTGTTCATGTCCTACCAATATCCGGCGGTGATCCCGGGCGTCAACCTCGCCTATTTCATGAAGGCGGCAGCGAACGCAGTTCGAAAACACAGGGGCGAGCCAGAGATGGACGCCGTCGATTTTCTCAGTTTTATCAAGGAGAAACTGGCCGAGGTGGAGATGGATGAGGCTTACCTCAAGCGGGCCGTGAACGACGGCTTCTCCGGCGGGGAGAAAAAACGGAATGAAATCCTCCAGATGCTCACTCTCGACCCCTCCCTCGCCGTTTTAGATGAGACCGATTCAGGCCTAGACATTGATGCTGTACGCATTGTGGCTGACGGCGTCAACAAGTTCCGGCGGGACGACCGGGCGGTGGTGGTGATTACGCACTATCAGCGGATACTCCAGTATATGGACCCCGATGTGGTTCACGTTTTGATGGACGGCCGCATCATCCGCTCCGGCGGAAAGAATCTCGCCCATGAACTGGAGGAGAAGGGATACAGCTGGCTTCGGGAGGAGGCCGCCGCTTAACCGAATGCAGCATTTCGAGGAACAGTTCGCCGCTCTCTCCGGCACCGACCACGAGCCGCCGTCTCTGCAGCAGTTGAGGCAGACGGCGTTTGACCAATTCAAGGAGATCGGCTTCCCACAGCAAAGCTGGGAGGCGTGGCGGTTCACCAATCTGAAAAGTGTCGAGAGAGGCCGTTTCCGCCTCGCCGCGGCAAAGGATCTTCCCACTATCAGCGATGAGGCAGCGATAGGCCTTCAGATTCCGACGCTCCTCTTTGTGAACGGCCACTATCAGCCGAACCTATCCAAGGCGCCGGCAGGGGTGACAGTCAGCACTCTGCTTGAGAGCTACAGTGAAGACGCCGCACTGGTGACGAACGGTTATGACGCGGGGAGGAGCCCCTTCGCCGTCCTGAACACCGCCATGATGAACAGCGGTCTCCATCTCCGTTTCACCGAGGAGTTTTCGTCAGATTCGGCGGTGCGGTTCCTCTACCTCACCACAAAACTTTCCGAACCGATCATGAATCACCCCCGCCTCGTTGTGGATCTGGCCGATGGCGCGCAGGCGACCATCGTCGAGGAGTACAGAGGCGATGGTGAGCAACCATACTGGAACAACGCCCTCACTGTCCTCCGGGCCAGCACCAACAGTCAACTGAACCATGTTCGGATTCAGCATGAGGCGGCGTCTGCATCGAACCTCGGCGCAACTTTCTATCAAGCCCCGGCAGACAGCGCCATCCACGGAACTTATCTCTCCGCCGGATCTGCCCTTCACCGGCACGACGTGAATGTAGTCCTCTCCGGCGAAGGGGCGGACGTCACGGTGAACGGCCTCTGTCTCACGAGGGAAACAGAGCACGCTGATCATAACATTATCATGGATCACGTTTCCGAGCACGTCACCAGCCGAATGCTCTTCAAGTATATCCTTGCTGACAGGTCATCGGGCGTTTTCAACGGCCGTGCGGTGGTGCGGCAGGATGCGCAAAAAATTGACGCTAACCAGACGAACAATAATCTTCTGCTCAGCAACGACGCCCTCATGAATTCCAATCCTCAGCTCGAGATTTATGCCGACGATGTCCGCTGTACGCACGGCTCCACCACGGGGCAGATCAGCGACGACGCTCTCTTCTACCTCCGCTCCCGCGGACTCGATACGGCTTCGGCCAAGGCGCTGCTCATCAACGGATTCGCCAACGAGGTGGTGGAAGAGATCAAAGACGATACGGTTCAAGCTTACGCAAGAGACATCCTCGAATCATGGCTGGAAGGTGTGAACCGTGGATGACCTCCGGGAACTGTATCAAGAAGTGATCCTGGATCACAACCAGAATCCCCAGAACTTTGGCCGGCTCGAAGCGGCTACCCATTCGGGGGACGGCTACAATCCCCTCTGCGGCGACAGGCTGTCTCTCACGCTGGATGTGCGGGGAGACAGTGTGAACGATATCCGCTTCAGCGGTTCGGGATGTGCCATCTCCAAAGCGTCCGCCTCCATCATGACTACGGTGGTGAAAGGGAAAACGGTGGTGGAAACGGAGTCACTCTTTGATGCCTTCCACAAACTCGTTACTACAGGCGATGCCGGCGATGGGGAGTTAGGAAAGCTGGCGGTCATGGCCGGCGTTCACAAGTATCCCGTCCGTGTGAAATGCGCGACGCTGGCGTGGCACACGCTGAAGAACTGCCTCTCAGGAAAAAACGAGGTGGCGAAGACAGAATGACGACCTTCTCTGACGAACTGATTACACTCGCCCGGGACTGCAAAGCGACACTGATCCCTTTCGGGAACGCCTTCACGCTAAAGGAGGGGGATGAAGTCCGCATTACGCAGGCGCTCGGCGGGAGCTATACCGTCATGGCTCGGGGCTCCCTGTTCAGGATTGAAGGGAAGGATGCCGACGCCATCGGGAAAGATGTGGTGGATGAACAGGCCGACGATAAGGAGGTGACGGGCACCGCCAGCGAGCCAGCCATCTGGGACGTGCTGAAGACCTGTTACGATCCAGAGATTCCCGTAAACATGGTAGATCTTGGACTCATCTACTCCTGCGAATTGACGGACGCTGAAGAAGGCGGCTCCCAGGTGGATATCAAGATGACGTTGACCGCCCCCGGCTGCGGCATGGGGCCCATGCTTGTGGATGAGGTGAAGGCGAAAGTCGGCGGTGTTACGGGCGTGAGGGACGTGAGCGTGGAACTGGTGTGGGATCCCCCCTGGACGCAGGATATGATTTCGGAAGCGGCCCGCCTCGACCTGGGAATGTATTAGATGACTGAAACGGCCACACTCGAACCGCCCGCCGCTCGAACTCTTCCGCTGGACGTGGAGAGTACTAGGAACGACTTCCCTATTTTTCGCAATCGGTCGGTTGAGAATCCGTTCACTTACCTCGACAACGCCGCCACATCTCAGACGCCCCGACAGGTCGTTGATGCCGTAGAAGCATACTACACGCAGTATAACGCAAACGTTCACCGATCCATTTACGCCGCAGGAGAGGAGGCGACGGAAGCGTACGAGTCGGCTCGGGAGAGAGTAGGCAGCTTCATCGGCGCGGGCGATTCACATGCTGTCGTTTTCACGAGAGGGACCACCGAGGCCATCAACCTCGTGGCCTATGCGTGGGGACGGCTCAATCTTCGGGAAGGGGACGAAATCCTTCTCACCGAAATGGAACACCACAGCAACCTCGTGCCGTGGCAGTTGACGGCGCAACAGGCAGGCGCAAGTTTAAGATTTATTGTTGAGGCGTGCTTCAGCGAGAAAACAAGAATAGTCTCTGTCATTCATCAATCCAACGTTTTCGGCACGATTAACAATGTGCACAAGATTACCTCTCTTGCGAAAAGCGTCGGCGCTGTCACACTCATCGACGCCGCTCAGAGTGTCCCTCACCTACACACCGATGTGTCGGCACTGGATTGCGATTTTCTCGCTTTCTCCGGACACAAGATGCTCGGGCCGACGGGCGTCGGTATGCTGTGCGGCAGAACGGAATTGCTTGACCAGATGGAGCCGTTCCTCGCCGGCGGGGAGATGATTCGGACAGTTTCCCTCGACTCCTCCACATGGAATGATGTGCCGTGGAAGTTTGAAGCGGGGACGCCCAACATTGCACAGGCCATCGGCCTCGGCGCTGCCGTGGACTACCTCTCCCACCTCGGAATGGAGACCATCCACCGGCACGAAGCGGCAGTCACCGAGTACGCGCTGGAAAAACTTGAAGAGATGCCTGAGGTGACCATTTACGGAAGCGCGCCAGAACGGGGCGGCGTGGTGGCGTTCAATGTTGACGGCGTTCATCCTCACGATCTCTCTCAACTGCTCGATAGAGACGGCATCGCCGTCCGTGCGGGGCACCACTGCGCCCAGCCGATCATGGATAAGCTGAACGTTTCCGCCACGGCGAGGGCGAGCTTTTACCTTTATAACGATTTCGATGACGTGGATCGCCTGACGGAATCAATTGCCAGTTCATTGGAATTTATGTCTTAAGAGCCTTGACTGAGACAGACCGACACTGTAAGTTGAACCACATTCTGAGACGCCCATGCTCAAACTGACGAGGAAAACCGAATACGCTCTTATCGCCTTGCGGCACCTAAGGTTTGTCGGCTCCGGCCACATTGTCAGTGCGAAGGAGATTGCCAAGCAATACAGTATTCCTCAGCCGCTACTGGCCAAAGTGCTGCAGGAGCTGTCGCGGCGGGACTTCATTGAGCCTGTCCAGGGACCGCGGGGCGGTTACAGGCTGAAGGCCAAACTGGAAACGATCTCCATGACACAGTTCTTTGAAATGATGGAAGGGCCCCTCGGCATCATGGACTGCTATTTCGATTCCAACTGCGAACTTGTGGATACCTGCAACATCCGCTCCCCCATCCAGCGGCTGAACGAAAGTATGCGGACCATGTTTGATAATATGACCGTCAACGACGTAACCCACTGAAAGAAATGATCACAGAAGATAGAGTTGTCGAAATCCTGAAACAGTGCTACGATCCCGAGATTCCCATCGACCTATGGAACCTCGGCCTCATCTACAGCATCAATATTCAGGAAGCATTTGACGAGGGGAAGTCCGACATTAACATAGTTATGTCGCTCACCACGCCGGGGTGCGGCATGGGACAGTTTATGGCGGACGATATCCGCAACAAGCTCGAAGCGCTCGACGAGGTGAATCAGGCTTTTGTGGAGATCACTTTTGAGCCGCCGTGGAATCCGGAAATGATGAAAGAAGAGGCGCGGTCGAAGCTCGGCTTCGATCCGAAACAACGGGAAGAAGAGCAATCTGAAAGCTGGGAATAGGATGACTGAAGTCCAGGAAGAAATTCTTGAGGGTGTGACGCTGACGGAGCAGGCGGCGGAGCGTTTGCTTCAGATTCGCACTGAAGAGGATGGAGACTATCTCCGCGCGTCCGTCTCGAGCGGCGGCTGCTCCGGTATGAACTACAACCTCGCCTGGGACAAAGAGCTGGGCGAATTTGACAAAGTTTATGAGTACCACGGCGTGAAGCTCGCCGTCGACCTCAAATCGTTGCTTTATCTCCGGGGGATGACCATCGATTTTTCTACAGATCTCCTCTCCGGCGGCTTTCAGTTCGTCAATCCCAACGCCTCCCGCACCTGCGGCTGCGGAACGTCTTTCTCCGTTTAATGGAAACCATACATCTCGATGACTTCCTTCACGAAGGTGTCATCAGAGAGAAAGTGTTTCGTGATAAAGTCGCGAAGATCGACTGGGGCCAGTACAAGGGGAAGCGCGTGCTGATCCGCGGCTGCGCCGATGTGGTGATCCCCACCTGGGCATTCCTGATTTTGACGGCCCACCTTGCTGAACATGTTGACCGAATCTATTTTGGTGAACTCCGGTCGGCGGTGAAGATATTCGTGAAAGGGTCCCCCGGCGCATGAGCGAGGAGAGGGTCAGCTGGGAACAGTACTTTATGAACATCGCGACCGAGGTTGCGACTCGCTCCACATGCGACAGGAAGCATGTGGGAGCGGTTATTGTCCGTGATAAGACCATCCTCGCCACCGGCTACAACGGAAGCCTCCGTGGGCTCGACCACTGCGATGAAGCGGGGCATGAGATGGAGAATGACCACTGTGTCCGGACCATCCACGCCGAGGCAAACGCCATCGTTCAGGCGGCGCGGCACGGCGTCAGGATCGAGAGCAGCGAAATCTACGTCACCGCTTCGCCCTGCTACGACTGCTTCAAGATGATCGCCAATTCAGGCATCACGCACATCTATTACGCCGAGTTCTACCGCGACGAGCGGATTAGAGAGCACGCCGCCGAACTGGGCATTGACCTGATCCATCTGAAGTAAGGGCCCCCGACCTCCGTGGAGGGAGCGCCTTTCTTCAGGCCTGGAACCAGTAATTCAGCTTGATGAAGAGTGTATTGGACTTGGTGGGGAACCAACTGTCCGCGGCAGAAGAGAAATAGTTTCTGTCATTTAGATTGTAGACCAGATAGAGAATACTGCCCGGACGATACTCCCACCGCGTTACGAAGGTGCCGATGGTGTTGTCTATGATAAAGCTTCTGTCGCCGCTGTAATCGAAAGGGGCGTAATCTCTCGTCATCGGCGCTGTCAGCTCCACATAGTCAG
>LUOC01000188.1 GCA_001626655.1 Fidelibacterota bacterium REDSEA-S14_B6
AGGGCCAACCCCTCGCACTTGAGGACGGCGCTGCTCCGGACAGTTACAGTCTTTTCTCCGTCTATCCCTCTCCGTTCAACAGCCGCACGACCATCTCGCTGTCCCTCCACTCTCCGTCCGATGTAAAGCTCGTTGTACACGATCTTCTAGGGAAAGAGGTCGCACCCGTCCACAACGGTTTCCTGCCGGTGGGACAATCCCAGCACTCGTGGGATGCGTCACCCTTCGCCGGGGGGATATATATTGTCACGGCGGAGTGGCGTTCTATCCGTGGGAGAAAAGAGCGGCTGTCCCGCAAGATTCTTTACCTGAAGTAAGCCGGCCGCTCAACATCATCCGACCGGTTCCCAAACTCTCTCCTTACTTCAGTCTTCTGTTCTGCACTCTCTTTCTGTCCGGCTGTCTGCCGAAGGGAGATGCAACCGATCCCCGCGTGATTCTCATCTCTATCGACGGCCTCCGCGCCGACATCTTTCTCGATCCTACCGCCAACGGCTTTACCGAAAACGATCTCCCAAGCTTGAGGCGAATGGCGTCCGAAGGCGCTCATATAAAAGAAGTGACCACCGTCTTCCCTTCTCACACATTCCCAGCCCATACGTCCATGGTGACCGGCAGGCTCCCTTTCGAACACGGCATCAGTCATAACCATCTCTTCGATCCGGCGCGGAACTTTGAACCGTGGTACTGGTGGGCCGACAGTCTGAAAGTCCCCACCGTTTTCCATCTCGCTCAGGAGAAGGGTCTGATCACAGCGTCAACGCCGTGGCCTGTTTCTGTGAGCGGGCCTTTCGATTACAACATACCGGAGATTGAGCCGATGAGCGGCCAAACGCTATCGACGCTCGATCTCGTCCGCCGGCACGACCGGCCGTCCAAGCTTATCGAATATTTTGCCTTCTTTGGCGGACTCAGTTCCAGTGCGGAGTCGACCCACGGCTTTCAGAGAGACCTGAACCTCCACCACATTTTCAAAACAATCTTCAGGAAGACGCTGCCTCACCTTACCGGTTATCACATTATTCAAACGGACGATGTGCAACACAAGCACGGGCGACACCACGAGAGTGTGAAGGAGGCGTTTGTTTTTGCCGATTCACTCATCGGCTCGGTGATGGCGATGATTAGTGACCTGAACCAGTGGCCCGCCACCACGCTCATCGTCACCGGCGATCACGGCCACGTGGACCACCACACCGACATCCGCCTGAACGCTCTCTTTGAACAGGAGGGCCTCCTGACGATTCAAGACGGCGGTATCACAGAGTGGGATGCCGTGGCCCATCCGGCCGGCGGCTCGGCGTTCATTAGGCTAAAGAATCCAACCGATGCTACAGTTCGGGAGAAAGTCGTTTCAATCTTCGAGGATGTGCCGTGGGGGACGCTTCTGGCCGCGAAGAAGGTACCCCCCGCACTGAACGGCTACGGTGAAACAGACTTTGTCCTGTTGGCTGAGGCTGGCTACAACTTCCCCGGCGAGCTTGTACAGCCGTTCGTTTTCCAACATAGTGGTGGTGGCCACGGTGGCGATCCGCGAAATCCTCAACTGAAGACTACACTCTTCGCCGTGGGAAGAGGCATCGAGAAAGGGACTGTGGTGGACTCAAGCCACACCACACAGACCGCCGCACTCATTGCCAACCTGCTTGACCTCCCTCTAGACTCCCAGCAACCTGCCCCGCCGGTTCTGGAACAGTCTTTCCTGACAGCGTCTAAGCGAGAATAAGATAAAGAACAGTCGTTATCACCGCCCCCACCACGGCGTAAGGAACCTGCGTCCGGACGTGATCGATGTGATCCGACGCCGACGCCATTGAGGAGATTATTGTGGTGTCAGAGATGGGGGAGCAGTGGTCGCCAAACACGCCGCCGCCTAAGACCGCCGCAAGGAACATGGGCGTACTTCCGTCAAGCGCCGCCGCCATTGGGACTGCGATAGGAACCATAACGGCGAAAGTGCCCCAGGACGTCCCCGTTGAGAACGCCACAAAGCACGAAATCAGAAAAAGTCCTATCACCGCCATTTTTGTATTAAGGACGCCGGAGATTACGCCCGCCACATAGACGCCCGTCCCTAATTCCCGCACCACGCCACCGAGAGCGAAGGCGAGAAGCAACAGACTCACCACTGGGATCATGCCGCCCATCCCTTTGAAAACGAGATCGATAAACTTACCGAGAGAGAGCCCTCGGAAAAGGTTCAGCGCGGCGATTACCACAAGACTCATAATCACTGCCCAAAGTACAGCGGTGGAGCCGGAGCTTGCTTTAATGATGTCCCAGAGGCCGGCGCCCGGCCCGGTGCTCATTCTCCCAGTGAGGTATATCCCCGCCACAATGCTAAGCACCATGGTGACCACAGGCGCAACGAGGTTCACGGCACGGTGTCTTATCCCCGCCATCGGCTCCACGCCCACCACATCATCGGCAATCATGGGGCGGGCGGTGTCGCCGTAAACCTTTCCCTCAGTCTCTGCTCTTTCTTCAGCGCTCTTCATTGGGCCGATGTTCCATTTCCGCAAGACGGTGAACAGCACGATGGCAATAGCGGCCATGGGGTAGAAATTAACCAGGACGCTCTGGAACAGAAGGGCTACCGGCGACTCGATTCCCTGAACCGACAGGAGTCCGATGATAAAGGCGCCCCACCCGTTGAAAGGGACAAGGATGCAGATGGGTGCCGAAGTGGAATCACAAATGTAGGCGAGCTTCTCGCGGCTCACCTTGAAGCGGTCGGTGAGGGGCCGCCCCACCGTCCCCGCCACGAGGCAGGTGATGGAACTTTCCACGGTGATGAGGATGCCGACAAGGAAGGGGACAATCTGGGCTTGAGTCCTGTTCCGGACCCACCGCCGCTCTTCCAGCCAGTTGATAAAACCGGCAACGCCTCCCGTGGCGCTGATGAGGGTAAGCGTCCCGCCCACAGCAAGACTGTAGAGAAGGACACGCGTATTCCCCACGTCCGAGAAAACATTTACAATACCTGCCACCGTAGCGCCGGTGGCGGAGACGGGGTTCCACTCGTTCAGCACCAGCCAGCCGAGCCAGATGCCAAACAGCAGGGCTGGATAGATCTGCTTCTTCCAGAGCGCAAGGCCCAGCGCTCCCACCGGTGGCAGGAGTGACCAGACGCCGTAATACTCGGGAGTCAAGATTGAGTAAAGAGGCTCAGCCGCTTCCGACCGGAAGCTGGGTTATGCTCACGAAAAGCCTGTCCCCTGTTTCTCTCCACAGGGGCACGCCTCAGAGGCCGCTGAGACGGCAGCGCCGGCAAGCGGCGCCGGGGCGCTCATCAGTTTTTCTGGAGAGGCGGCGCTGCAAATAGGGCACATTTCAGGTTCGTCTCCCGTGGAG
>LUOC01000189.1 GCA_001626655.1 Fidelibacterota bacterium REDSEA-S14_B6
GAACTGAACCGCGCGGACAGGCCCGGAATGCACTTCGGCTTTCCCTACTGCCACGGTGATGACATCGTCGATCCTGAGTTCGGCTCTGGCCGTGACTGCGATGACTATGTCAAACCTGCAAGGAACTTAGCTCCTCACGTGGCGGCAATCGGGATGCGTTTCTATCAGGGGGAAATGTTCCCGGAGCGTTACAGGAATCAGATCTTTATCGCTGAGCACGGCTCGTGGAACAGGAGTGTCCCCCTCGGTTATCGCATCATGCTCGTGGAACTTGACGGCAACAAGGTGCGGAGCTACAAGGTGTTTGCGGAAGGGTGGTTACAAGGGGAGAAACCGTGGGGCCGGCCCGCTGATGTGCTGATCCTCCCGGATGGGAGCCTGCTCATTTCAGACGACCACGCCGGCGTCATCTATCGCGTCGACTATACGGGCCGGTAAACTGCCTTCTTTCTTCAAGAGACCGTCCTCGAACCGATCCATTTCTGACTCAAAGCGGGAACGTCTCCATCACTGCTAAGCGCATTTCAAAGGAGTCGAAATGAACAACATTCGAACTAAGATTCTCTTCACTGTAGTTCTGCTCGCTTCTGCCTCTGCGCAACCCTTTCGGGAGGTCCGGCCGGAGGCAGTGGGTATGTCCACAGAACGGTTGGAGCGATTTACCGATCAAATGGAATCCTATGTCGTCAATAAGCAACTTTCCGGCGGTGTGACCCTTGTGCTGAGGCACGGAAAAATCGCCTACTTCGACGCCTTCGGTTATCGCAATATCGAATCGAAAGATGAGATGGAGAAGGATGACATTTTCCGGATCGCTTCCCAGACCAAAGCGATTGTCAGTGTCGGAATTATGATCCTTCAGGAAAAAGGGAGCCTCCTGATCGGTGATCCCGTGGGGAAGTATATTCCTGAGTTCAGCGAAACCACTGTAGCTGAAAAAACTGACGACGGATACCGGGTTGTTCCTGCGAAACGAAAGATCACCATCCGCGATCTCTTAACCCATACCGCGGGTATAGGATGGGGTTTTGGCGCCGGGGCAAAAGAGTGGGAGGAGGCCGATATTCTGGGGTGGTATTTCGGGCATCGGGACAAACCGATTCTCCACACTGTAAAGCGAATTGCATCTCTACCTATGGATGCTCACCCGGGAGAAAAATGGGTGTATGGGGTCAGCACAGATATATTGGGCGCTGTGATCGAAGTTGTTTCGGGCCTCCCTCTGGATCGGTTCCTTGAAGACGAGCTGTTCCGGCCCCTCGGCATGGAAGATACCCATTTCTACCTGCCGCTGGAGAAGAGAGACAGACTTACCACTGTCTATTCATCTTCTGAAAACGGTATCACCCTCGCGCCCGATCCGGGGGAAAGGGTCGGTGTGAGCATGATCGGACAGGGCCACTTTGTGAGCGGTCCCCGAAAAAGCTTCTCCGGCGGAGCTGGACTCCTTTCCACCGCTGAGGACTACGCCTCTTTTCTCCAAATGATGCTCAACGGGGGAACATTCAAGAAGCAAAGAATCTTGAGTCGAAAGTCTGTGGAACTGATCACCGTGGATCATCTAGGCTCCATCAAGTTTACGTGGGGAGATGGAGTAGGCTTCGGTCTCGGTTTCTCAATCCTGGAGGATCTGGGCCAGAGAGGGGCAATGGGATCTGTGGGCGAATACGGTTGGGGCGGCGCTTACCACTCCGCTTATTGGGTCGATCCGCAGGAGGAGATGGTCGTTGTCTATTTTACTCAGCTGATTCCGGCAAAGAATGTTGATGATTTTGGCAAACTGAGGGCCCTCATCTATCAGGCCATCATCGACTGAAGGACAGATTGCCGCCTTATCGAATCGGCAGCAGGTGCCCTAAGATATATCCGATAAGAATCCCCACCAGCAGAGCCAAGGTCAGCACGCGGGAGCGAACCATCTCCTTCGTATACCCTTTCTTAATGGCGATGACGGAAACAAAGTAGCCCAGACCGTTCACAATCCAGAAGAACGGCATGGTCAGCAGTTTGACGATGAGCGGTCCCACTACAGGGAGAAGTGATACCATGGCGCCAAGACCGGCGAACGCCTTTGTCAGCAGACCGAGAGTGAGGGTCATGACAGCAATCAGTTTTTTGTCTACATGGAAATGGAGCAACACCACCACGGCAGCCACAATTCCGAGCCAGAGCAGAACCGTGGAACCGTAAGATCGGAGGAAAGAGTTTTTCGGAGAAGGTTCTCCGTTATTCACTGTTCAACTCAGCAGTCAGTGTAATTCCCCTCACATTCACTTCAGCCCGAAGAATTCGCCTCGCGCCACCCCGCTCAATCCACACCTGCCGGACAGCACCGTCTAGGACAATCCCCCAGGAGAAAATATCTTGCATGTCAGTCAGCTCCACTTCGTTTCCCTCCGCTTCGCGCAGATCGAAGCGATAATGGTCAGCCGAGATTCGGTCATTCCCCACCTCCACGTCCGACGAATCGACCCACAGATAGCGCCCCTTGTAAGACGATCCCTCATGTTCCACAGGCCACCAGACAGTGTCCAGTCTTCCCCATGGAAAGTTCCGAGCCCGCATGAGGAGCGAAAAGATGTTATGACTTTTCTCCGGTCGGCCGTATGAGATATCGGAAGTCGAGTATTGATTTTTCTCATCATCCCATTTCAGCTCGTACTTGATATCTCCATTAGGCTGGTTGGCTGATAGGGAGTATTTCTCCATCCCGAAAGACTTGTTGTCATACCATGTTGTGTAACTGTTATCCACGGCAAAAAAGTAATCAAACACGGGGCGCGTTTTGGCTGTGAATTCAAGTTTCATCTTTTTGTCCTGAGTTTGATTCCGAATCATCGCAACATCGACGCAGGGGATTCTCCAAAAGCTGACGGTGTAGTGGAGCTTCTCTTCCGCGCCGAGCTGAACCAGCATTATCAGAGCGACGAACACAGAGCGAAGTCTATTCATCCCTCGTGCCGCCCTCCCCAGGCCTGTTTTCCTCCCGTGAGGGTGACGATACCCATGTAAACGACATAGGGTATCTGAAACAGGAACCACGGCAAGAATGCCGGTCTAAGTTCTCTCTTATCAAAAACATTGGTCGCTTTGGCCATCAGGAAACCCTCGGCCAGAAACTTGAGGACAAGGCAGTTGAGCAAACCGGTGATCGAACCGACACCGAAGAGGATCGCTCCGAGAGAGGTAAGTATGAGAAAATTTGCCATGAACGTTGTCACGATCACGAAAAAAAAGAGGGGGTTTGCCTCCCTGAAGTAGAGGGAATCAGAAGCCCACCGCACTCGCTGAGAGATGAAGGCGTTGAACGACTGAGAAGGGACAGTTCGGGTGAAGGAGTGTTGATCCAGCGCGGTGGCGATCTCCCACGAACTCTTCCTTATGGACTGCAGCAGGAAGGTGTCGTCGCCACCGAGGGCGTCGGCGAAGGGAGAAAAACCACCCACCTCGAGAAACGCCTCTTTACGGAAAGCGAGGTTCTGTCCTGTGGCTGCAAAGGGGGAGCCGAACTGAGCGGTACTGCGTCCCGCCGTCGAAAGCATGAGAAAATCGAGCGCCTCCACCTGCTGTGCTGTCGTTCCGTCCGCATCGATTTGGGAGTGGCCGATAACCATCCCCACGTCTTCTGTGAAATAAGAGACCATTACTTCAATCCACCGGCTTGTTACGCGGCAGTCCGCGTCCGTCTGGAGAATGATCTCTCCCTCGGCGCCACGTATGCCGACATCCAACGGCCTCTTCTTGTGCTTCAGTCTTGGATTGCCGTCCGATGAGCTCAGCAGTCTCACGTTGGGAAACTGCTCCGAAAAAGCGCGAACGAGGTTCGGCGTAACGTCTTCAGACTCGTCGTCCACCACAACCACTTCAAACCGGTCGGCGGGGTAGGTCTGGTGAGTTACATCATGAAGAACAGTTTCGATATGATCTTTCTCGTTCCGCGCGGGGATGACGACGCTCACAAAGGGACGGCTGTCTGTTCGCTTCTCTTTGGAGAGATACAGCCCCAGTGTAAAGAAGAGGAGAGCGACAGCGTATAGGCCGACCGTCAACGTGAGGAGAGCGGTCATCGGTGCCGCCGATCAGATGGTGGAAATGAGAGAAATGGCAATGAGGAAATAGGCGAGAATTCCTAAAATGTCGATGGCCGTCGTGACGAAAGGCCCCGACGCGATGGCAGGGTCGACATCCAGTTTTCTGAGAAAAATCGGGACGAGCGTTCCAATAGACGTCGCAATAATCATGGAGACGCAGATTGAGAGTCCCACCACAAGTCCGAGCTCGGGCGGAGCGTCAATGAACTTCATCATTGCGACGCCACCGAGGAGCAGGCCGTAGAATGCGCCGAGGATGAGCCCGACACGCATCTCCTTCCAGATGACAGTTCGGAGGCGGGAAAGCTCCAGCCGGCCGGTGGCAAAACCGCGAACAATGATTGTGGAAGATTGCGTTCCCACATTTCCTCCCATGCCGATAATCACCGGAATGAAAGCGGCCAGCGCAATGACCGACTCCAGAAACGATTCGAACGCGCCAATTACATAAGCAGCCACCGTGCCGCCGATCCAGCTGGCAAACAGCCACGGCAGACGGAGCTTCACGTTATCGAAGGTGGACTCTGTCTCTTATACACAT
>LUOC01000019.1 GCA_001626655.1 Fidelibacterota bacterium REDSEA-S14_B6
GAATTGAACTCTCCCGAACCCGCTTACCGGCGGTTCGGGCTCAGACAGCAATTCATTCTGATCCGAAACAATGGCTCGACGTTCATGACAAGATTTTCCTAATGCGACCAACTTCCTTGAAGAAAGTCGGCCTCATGAATATTTGTGTTAAGAAACAAGGTCTATTTTCCCAGCCTGCCCCACTCCGTGAGTGGCTGGCAGGCGTTAAGAGAGAAACGCTGTTCGAAGTCCCGCCTGTGCGGGACAAGTTCGTTTCTCTCGGGAAAATTGACCGATGTTTTAGCAAATATTCATGCAGCCGTGATTTTTTGGTTCTTTTGTAGCTAGACAAAAGAACAGAAAAACGAGTACCAAAGCGCTTTAGGCGGAATCGGGAAGACTCGAGACGACAGGAGAGTCGGACATCCACCCTTGGTTGTCCATCACTAAACGCCAAAAGAGCGACAAGCAGCTTGTCGGACGACTTCAGGTCGGTTCTTTATCCATAACCGTCTATGGTTCGACGGGCTCACCATGACTCAGTTATTCTCTGTCACCCGGTGACAGCACGGAAAGCGCGAAATGTGCGCCAGATCACGCCAAAATGGAGAGTGCAAAAAATAGTTGCCCTTATCCGGATTTAGTGTCTATCTTCCCCTTGTGTGGGGATGAAACCCCAGCATTTCAGATAAATTAGTCCACCTTCTGGAGGAACATAGAATGAAATCAAGAGTGATATCAATTGCTACATTTCTTCTTGCCATGATGGTAATTGGTGAGGCCCAGTCCATTACTGGCTCTTACCAGTTACACTCTGTGAGAGTCGTTTATAAAAACCATGTCAGGGCTGCTGATCATGCTGATGACGCAGACATCGATGGCGTTTACAGTACGTGGGTCATCCCTTACGGCGGCACCTACGTCGCCATGGATGCCGACGCGGACGGTGTGGCAGATCTCAAAGTTCCTGCTGCTGGGGGAGGCCTCGGCGCAACAGTCACTGTTGAATCCTTCCCGGAAGCACGAGATCCATTCTGGCTTATCAACTATATCGGTGTCGATTTAACGGTCGCGCTGGATCAAGAAAATGGCACTGCCATAATCCCAGGTGATCCCACAAAGCCTAGCACTTACCCAACCACAGCAACGGAAAACTGTGTTACACAATTAACAGTCGCTGCTGTTACTGATAATCAAACAAATACCTATAGCGACCCGATTGTTCTTCAGAACGGAAATGTTGTCTGGGGATTCGGCATTCAGGAATCGACAGTCTTTGACTGGTTCAAACCGATCAATCCAAAAGTGCACTATCCTAAGAAAAGGGGCGATAATCATCCTCCGTTCCCTGGAGCGCCCGATTCATCCTGGGGAATGATGGTCGGCAGGAATGCCACAGAGAATGCCGACGGTACTCTGCGTTTTAAAAATGCAACTCTCCGTTGGCACGCCTTGGACGGCCCCTACGAGACTGGCGGTTCCGACAGCGGTATTGATGACGATGGCGCCCTCAACCGCCAGCTTGGCGTCGCCGTAACGGCAGACAATGTGACAATCCCCGGCATGGCAGCCTGGGGCGCTGAAAAAGCCGGCGCTGTCATCAACATTGGCGACTATCCCATGATCGGCGGACGCGGTTTCGATCACGATAAACTATCCTTCACCCCCGGCCAGCAATTGCTTACTCACACATCTGTTGGAGGAACATGGGATGGTGTCGGTTACATTTTTGACGCACGAGGCGGCGACGGCATCCCGTTCTCAGGCGATGAGCCGTTCCAGTTCACTGGATACTATATGACGGCAAACTTCGTAGGAGCTGTCGGCGCGTTTGGAACAGCTCTTCAAACAGCTCTGGCCACCGATCCGACGGACCCCAAGGCAGCCCTGACAGCGGCGGCCCTGGCTGTGGCTGAGAAATTCGGCCTTACAGGCGCCACGGCAGCAGCGGTGGCGGCCGGTGTGGCTGACCTCCTCTACGCCGATTACGGCGCGGCTGTGCAGGCGATGGTTGCTGCTGGTATGGATCCGGTGCAGGCAGCACTTAAAGCAATCACAGATGTCGGTACGGCCGGCGTGGTGAAAGCTGTTGGCGCTCTCGCAGCGGCAGGTGTCTCTGTGAACGACGGCACCCACGATTTTGACGCCACCAATCCCACGGCGGGTGGGCGGCTCCTGTTTCAGATTGATGCTGCTACCGCTGGCGGTCTCTGTGTTCCGGTGTTCCAAACCAGGGATGTCTTTGCCCACTTCACAAATGTTGAAGACTGGGTGGCTCCGACAGGACCGATCAAGCCCCTCACCATCATTTCGGATGAAACGTCGGTGCCGTTCCAGTACGCCCTTCATAATAACTATCCGAACCCCTTCAACCCTGTCACCACCATCAGCTTCGATCTCCCCGAGGAGATCCACACCGAAGTGGCGGTCTACAACATGATGGGACAGAAAGTGCGGACACTTCACTCGGGTAGTATGACGGCGGGACGTCATCACATCCTTTTCGACGGCGTGGACGATCAGTATCGGCCTCTGGGTAGTGGTGTTTACTTCTACCGCATCGTTGCCGGTGACTTCTTCGCCACGAAAAAGATGATGCTTATCAAATAGACTTTCAGGTTTATTTGACCGTTTCTTGAAAGTTCAGCCCCGCCTCGTGCGGGGCTGAACTTTTTTGTTTCATTCCAGCACTTCTTGCTTGCCTCTCAACTAACCTGTCAGGTTGGGTTCTTCACTAACACACCCCGTCTCGATGCGGACTTGACTCTACCGCCAAGCTCACTTTCTGTTCTTTTGTCTAGATACAAAAGAACGAAAAAATCACGGCTGCATGAATATTTGCTAAAACTTCGGTCAATTTTCCTGAGAGAAACGAACTCGCCCCGCACGGGCGGGACTTCGAACAGCGTTTCTCTCTTCACGGGAAATCGACCTTGTTTCTTAACACAAATATTCATGAGGCCGATTAAGACATTCCTGGCCCTATGTCGCATTCGGAACCTTTGGAGAGACGAGGGCGGGCTAAAGGTGACGGCGATTCGCTGTTTGAGCCCTCCCGAGTTTCTCGGGAGGGCGAGTTTGAATCGCCGCTTTAGCAAGGCCGGACGAGCCAAAGGT
>LUOC01000190.1 GCA_001626655.1 Fidelibacterota bacterium REDSEA-S14_B6
TAGCTGCACTGAGCGCCGTCCTGAGTCTCACCGAGAATCCCGAACTTGACGCAGAGGTTCTCACGGCCTTTCCGGCAGAAACGGCACTCCCCGCAGTAGAGTCCCGGCTGAATCATCACCTCGTCTCCGACGCTCCACCCTTCCACATTCGCACCGACTTCAGCGATGACGCCAGCAGCGTCGCTCCCCATAATGAGAGGAAGTTCAATTCCGGGGAAACCTCTCCTGACCCACAAGTCGAGGTGGTTAATGGATGCGGCCTTGACTTCCACCAGCAGTTGATCGTCGGTGCAGACGGGCGGTTCGATCTCGTCCCATCGGAGGACATCGGGACCGCCGTGCTCGCGAATGAGGACCGCCTTCATTTCAGATGAGGAAACAGCTTCCGATCTAGGCTGTATTTACCCGGACCCATGATCATCAAAGCGAGGAAAATGGCTCCAAAGATAAATGCTTTCTCAGCGTTTTCACCATCAAAGACATGACCGTAAGCGGCCACAAACATGGTGACAGAAAGAAGAAAGGATGCCGGTAGTGTAAACAATCCGAAGATGAGGAAAACAGCGCACACACTCTCGGAAAAAGAGGCCATAAATCCCCAGAAGGTTGGGAAGAAATCGATCCCGAACCGTTCCATGGCACCGCCGAGTTTCTCCCACCGTTCCGGACCTTGAGTAATCTTGCCATAGCCGTGGTTGACAACCATCAGGTATCCCGAAAAGAGTCTCAATACGAGCAGTCCAACATCACTCCTGTTTTCCAGCAGGTTCTGTATTGCGTTAGACATCACGATTCCTCCTTATCTATTTCATTTATTTCATTGAATTCGGCTTCACGAATATCCTCATCCCTGATTCCGAGGGGCGATTTCTCTTTTGAACGTCCCTTCAGGCCGTCACCGAAGAAAAGCTTTTTGAACTGGAAGAACTTGTACGCCACGTATCCGGCGGCAAAGAGTAACAGAATCTTGAGCATTACAGATCAGACGCCGGATTGAAGAACTTTGTGCCGCTCACGGGCTGTCTAATATAGCGGATCACCTCTTCCAGATCATTTTCGTTGTGAACGAAATCGATATCGTTGGTGTTGATGATCAGAAGAGGGCAATCCTGAAACCTGAAAAAATACTCATTGTAGACCTGATTTAGACCCTCGATATACTCCGGTGAGATATTCCTCTCGAAGTCTCTGGCTCGATGAAGAATGCGATCCATCAGTCTTGAGGTGTCCGCCTGAAGGTAGATGACAAGATCGGGGTTGAGAATATTCTTCTCCAGAATCTTAGCGACCGAGTCGTAGAGCGACATCTCCTTCTCGTCAAGATTGAGCGAGGCGAAGAGTCGGTCTTTCACAAACATATAGTCGGAGATTACCAGTTTATGGAAGACGTCGATCTGGCGAAGCTCCTGCTGCTGGCGGTACCGGCTGAGGAGGAAAAAGAGCTGTGTCTGAAACGCGTATCGCTCGGGATCGAAGTAGAAGTCAGAGAGGAACGGATTTTCATCGAATTTTTCCATCACAAGTTTGGCGCTGAGTCGTTCTTCAAGCAGCTGAGCGAGGCTTGTCTTGCCGACGCCGATCACCCCTTCGATGGCGACGTAGTAGAGGTTCTTCACGCGGCCTCCACATCAAGCAGTCTCACACTGAAAAGATCGTCGCACCGTTCCAGCGTCCACTTCACTGAAATCCCCGAGTCCGGACAGATGAAATCGGGGGCTATTTCGGCAAGGGGCTCAAGAACGAACGAGGATGAGGAAGTGTCAGTTCTCCCGAATCACGAATTGCCCCGCCGAAGAATATGATGTCGATATCGAGAGTTCTCGGTTCATCTTTCTGCCGGAGAGAGGGTCGGCCGTGTGCGGATTCGATCCGTCGGCACTCATCAAGCAGGGAATCGGGAGTAAGAGCAGTCTCAAGACGTACGGCGGAGTTGAGATACGGCGACTGAGGCAGCGTCGCCACCGCTTCAGTTTCGTAGATGGAAGAGACTGCCTTCACCGCTGTTTCAGGAACAAGTGCGAGCGACTCCACGGCGGAATTGAGCGTGTCGAGCCGAGGAGGGATATTTGAACCGAGGCTGAGGTAAGCGGATGTCATTGCTGACGCTCTTTCTCCAGTTCAAACTCAACGCTCCCGAGGACACCCTTCACCGGCGCATGGGGCTTCCGGACAACCACCTTCACGTTCTGAAGAGGATAAGTTTCGAGGAGAGAATCGGCGATGTGTGCCGCCAGCGCTTCCAGCAGGTAGTATCGCGTGCCGGTGAGGCAGTCGTGGACAGTCTGGTAGATCTCGGAGTAGTCCACAGTATCCTCGAGATGATCTGACTCCATGGATGGGTCGAAATCCCCGCGCATTTCCAGGTCGACCTCGAAAGTACCGCCCCGCTTTTGTTCAGACTCGTCCACGCCGTGGTAGCCGTAGAAGAGCATCTTTGTCATCCGGATGATTGCCATAAGAAGGTTCGACGAATTTAGCCGTCCCCTCGTGGAGAGACAAGGTGAAGAAGAGGCTTCATTTTCACGCGGGACAATAAAAAAAGCCCCCCGCCGGAGCGGAGGGCTTTTCAGGGGCGTTATACGAAAAAGCTACATCATTCCGCCCATGTCGCCGCCCGGAGGCATTATCGCCTCGGTGGTCAGCAACAGGCCGGAGATGGAAGCTGCGTTCTGTACAGCGATCCGTGTCACCTTTGTGGGATCGATGATTCCAGCTTCGAACATCTTGGCGTACTGTTCGCCGTATGCGTCAAAGCCGTAGTCGCCTTTCCCTTCCTTCACCTGCTGAACAACGATAGAGGCCTCGTGGCCGGCGTTCTCAGCAATCTGGCGAAGAGGCTCTTCGAGAGCTCGGAGGATGATATTCACACCCACCATCTGCTCATCGCTCAGTTTCATTTTGGACACTTTGTCCAGCGTTCTGATAAGAGCGACGCCGCCGCCGGGAACGATCCCCTCTTCCACCGCTGCACGTGTGGCGTGAAGGGCATCCTCGACGCGGGCCTTCTTTTCTTTCATCTCGACTTCGGTTGCGGCGCCGACGTTTAGGACAGCCACACCGCCGGAGAGCTTCGCCAGGCGTTCCTGGAGCTTCTCCTTGTCGTAGTCGGAAGTGCTCTTGTCAATCTGGACCTTGATCTCGTTGATTCGGGCCTTGATCATGTCACTCTCACCAGCGCCTGAAACGATGGTCGTATTATCCTTATCGATGACGATGCGCTTCGCATTGCCGAGATAAGAGAGAGTGGCGTTCTCGAGTTTGTATCCCTGCTCTTCAGAGATGACTGTACCGCCTGTGAGGACGGCAATGTCCTGAAGCATGGCCTTCCGGCGATCACCAAAACCCGGCGCCTTCACGGCGGCGACCTTCAGTGTTCCACGGAGCTTATTCACCACAAGCGTGGCGATGGCCTCGCCTTCCACGTCTTCAGCAATGATCAGGAGGCTCTTTCCAGCCTGAGAAGTCTTCTCAAGAATGGGAAGAAGGTCCTTCATGGTGCTGATCTTCTTATCGTGGATCAGGATGGCAGGATCGTCCAGTTCCGCTTCCATATTGTCGGAATTGGTTACGAAATAGGGCGAGAGGTAACCGCGGTCGAACTGCATACCTTCGTTTGATTTCCATGGGGCTCGCGCCGGCCGTGACGTTTTTCATACCTTCACGGATAACCGCCTGAGCGACGATGGTCGCGGTCGTGGTACCGTCACCGGCCACGTCGGACGTCTTCGACGCCACCTCGCGCACCATCTGGGCGCCCATGTTCTCAAGGTTATCTTCGAGCTCGATCTCCTTTGCCACCGTTACACCGTCCTTGGTGGATGTGGGAGCGCCGAACTTCTTGTCGATGACGACATTCCGACCCCGGGGGCCCAGCGTCACTTTGACCGCATTGGCCAGCTTGTCCACACCGGCTTTCAGCGCGGAGCGGGCATCGGCGTCGAATTCAATCTGTTTCGCCATTGTTTATTCTCCTAATTGAATGATTATTATTTAAAGT
>LUOC01000191.1 GCA_001626655.1 Fidelibacterota bacterium REDSEA-S14_B6
CACCCGATTCGGACAGGGCGATCGCCTTGGCGTCGCCCACGCCGCGGAAAACTTGATTGCCGTACTTCACCCAGACGGATTCCCCCATGAGGGGAAAGAGCCAAGTTCCAAGAACCAAGAGCCAAGACAAGAAAGATGAGGTTCTAGAGTTCATGATCTCTCTTCAGTTGGGCCAGTTTTGTCAACGCTTCCATGGGTGTCATCTGGTCCGGCTCCATAGCAGCAATCGCCTCCCGGAGGCGCGACTCTCTCTCCGCGAACAGGTCGATCTGATCGGTGGACCGCTTTGGTGTGGGCTGTTCCGTAAGTGGTTCGTGGCGGACGAGCTGCTCCAGAATATCGGATGCTCGGGAGATGACCGAAGCCGGAAGCCCCGCCATCTGCGCCACATGAATGCCGTAACTCTTGTCGCACGGCCCCGGCTGAATCTTTCTCAGGAATACGATCTTCTCTCCCGTCTCCTTAACAGCCACGTTAAAGTTGACGACTCTTTCGAGCTGATCGGACAGTTCGGTCAGCTCGTGATAGTGCGTCGCGAAGATGGTCCTCGCATGAGCGCCCTCACTGTTGTGAAGATACTCGGTAATGGCCCATGCGAGAGAGAGGCCGTCGAAGGTGGCGGTGCCCCGGCCGATCTCGTCAAAAAGGACAAGGCTCCTTCCGGTGGCGTTGTTCAAAATGTTCGCGGCCTCGGTCATTTCAACCATAAACGTCGACTCGCCGCCGGCAAGATTATCGCTGGCGCCGACTCTGGTGAACAGCCTGTCGACGAGTCCGATGGTGGCGGCTCGTGCCGGCACAAAACTCCCAATCTGCGCCATGATGACTGTCAGTCCCACCTGCCGAAGGTAGGTCGATTTGCCAGCCATGTTCGGACCGGTGACGAGATGAATCTGGTTCGTGTCGGTGGAAACCGATAGATCGTTGGCCACAAACTTCTCACCCGGAGCGAGGAGTGTTTCAACAACTGGGTGACGAGAATCGGTCAGTTCGATTACCGTTGTATCACTAACGGACGGACGGACGTAGTTCTTCAGCTTTGCCACCTCTGCAACGGTGCAACTGAGATCGAGTTCGTTCAGCAGTTCGGCGTTTTGTTGGATGTCGCCAGCACGCCCGAGAATCCAGAACCGGAGTTCATCAAAGAGCCTCTGTTCGACCTCCAGTATCCGTTCCTCCGCCGTCAGGATCTTCTCCTCATACTCCTTCAATTCCGGCGTAATGAACCGTTCGGCGTTCACCAGCGTCTGTTTCCGGATATAGGTTTCAGGAACTTTCGACTGATGTGTTTTGGTCACTTCAAGATAGTAGCCGAACACCTTGTTATAGCCAACCTTAAGGGACGGGATCCCTGTCTTTTCCCGCTCGGACGCCTGCATGGCGGCGATCCACGCCTTGCCGCCCCTAGCGATCTTCCTGAGCTCGTCCAGTTCAGAGTCCACGCCGTCTGCGATATAGTCCCCCTTGGCCAGCGTGGCGGGGGGTGAGTCGATTAGGATTTCACCGATCTTTTTGGTGATCTCTTCACTTTCGGCGAACCGTTCAGTCACTTTGGCGAGGGCTTCGGACTGAGATTGCCGCAGGGCAAGCGAGAGATAGTGAATCGTCTTTGAAGAATCCGTCCACGAGATCGAGGCGCTCTTCGATGGACTGCCGATCGGTAAGCGGCCGCGCCAGTCTGCTCCGGAGCATCCTCCCTCCCCCGGCCGTAACGGTCTCGTCCAGCACGGAAAGGAGTGTCCCGTGAGTCCCCTGTGTGGAGAGTGAAGTGAACAGTTCGAGGTTTCGGACGGTAAAACTGTCGAGTCCCATCTCTCCCTCGGGCCGGAGCGGCACGAGGCGGGTGATATGTGCCGCCGCTGATTTGATGTTGTGTGTTACGTATCGGAGAATAACGCCGGCGGCGGTGACTCCAGCCGTCATATCGTTACAGCCAAAACCTTTCAGTGAGGCGACACCAAAATGCTCCAGAAGCGCATCTGTGGAAAGCGTGTAATCGAACGTCCACTGATCCATCTCCGTCACAAAGGGATCGACCTTTCTGACCCACGCTTCATGCTCAACCCCCTCCTTTTCGGGAACAATAATCTCGGTCGGCGCAAACGACAGAAATAGGTCACGGACTGTTTCACGATTCCCCTCGGTCACGAAGAATTCGCCTGTTGAGAGGTCCAAGAGCGACAGCCCTGTCACCTCGTCCGAAAAAGTGACGGCAGAGAGAAAATTATTTTTCGGCTGACCGTCATCACTCTGGGAGGCTGTCCCCGGCGTCACCACCTCCACCACCTCTCTCTTCACGATCCCTTTCGCCAGTTTGGGGTCCTCGACCTGCTCACAGATGGCGATGCGTCGTCCGGCCGCCACAAGCTTGGGAAGGTAGGTGTCGAGAGCGTGATGAGGAAATCCGGCGAGAGGGACCTGCGCCGCGGCGCCGTTGGCGCGCTTCGTCAGCGTAATGCCGAGAATCTTCGAAACATCTTTGGCGTCGTCGTCGAAGGTCTCGAAGAAATCGCCCATCCTGAACAGCACGAGGCTCTCGCGGTGCTGATTCTTCACGGCATAGTACTGCTTCATGAGGGGCGTCATACCGTTGTTCTTTCCCTTCTTTGTCACTTCCCGAACACCCGTCTGTCGCCGTCGCGATTGGTGAAATGCTGACTGTCAAGATATTCAAGGAGCGGGATGGCGTGCTTCCGGGAGGTGTGCGTTAGCGCCTTGAACTGCCCAACGTCAAATCCGCCGGCGTCGCCGAACTCTGTTCTGAGATTGGTCTGGAGCTCCTCCACCACTGCTTTGTGGTACCACAGTTTGTCAGAAATCTTCAGCGCCTCTCCCCTGTCCTTCAGGATGTGGAGGAGCGGAACGATATCTGTGCCGTTGGCGCCGGACTGTTGAGCCAGTTCAGAGATCAGCGGCGGGGCGTAACCGCTCTGTTTTAGGATATCAGAAAGCCTTTGAGTGACCGCGGAATCTTCTGAAGAGAGAGTAACGCTGTAGCCGCTCAATGTTACATTCCCCGACTCCACCTGAATCTTCCCCTCCCGTGTCAACTGTTCTGTCAGCCAGTCAAAGAGCGGCCGGCTGAAGCCGAGAGATTTCCGGAGGTCTTCCCTCGGAATTCCCCGGCGTGTGGCCCGCTGTTCGAGGAACTGCGCCACCGCTTCGAGGAGCCGTTCAAGTTGGCGGTCAACGGCGCCCTTCAGTGTAATAAAAGGGTCGCCTGAATTTCCGAACTTGACAGTCTCCAGACGGCCCGCCGCCGTCAAAAACTTTTCTGATGATGCCTGCCACCTGCGCGTCCAGCCGGAGAGAGTAAGCGGTCGGTCCGCGGACTGCTCAAAGAACCGTTCAAGCCCCTCTTCTTCCGATTTTCCTGAAAGTGATTCCAACCAGGGCCGGGCCGTCTTGAATCGGGAAGGGGGCGACGGATCGATGATCCTGCCGCCGCCGATGGTCTCCGCCGGCGAATAGAACCGGAGAATGAAAGGATCTTCCACGGCGGTCGCTACAGGCGATTCCAGCCGGATCAGGGCTGTTGCAGTCTCGCCGGCGTCGCACCGCTTTCGCCCTGCCTCCACAAACAGAACTCTCCCCAGCACCTCTTCGGTCCCGATGTGAAGTCTCACCCTCTGCTGGTGTTTCACAGCTCTCCCCGTCTGCTCCAGAAGTGAAAAGGTGACACCCAACGCCGGCGACGGTTTTAAGAAATCTTTTTCCGCAAGCTGAGAGCCGCGCTTCAGGACTGCCCTGTCGATCTGGCTCAGGTTGATGGCCGCCCTGTCTCCGAGAGTCACCTCATCCACCGGTTCACCGTGAGACTGGAGTCCCCGCACTTTCGCTGAGGCGACGTCCGGAAGGAGCTCGACTTCGGCGCTGGAATTCAGAGAGCCACCGGTGACGGTACCGGTTACGACGGTGCCGAACCCTTTCATGGAAAAAGCCCTGTCGGCGAACAGTCTGAAAAAACCTCTGTCCCTGTCGCGCTTCGCCTTTGCAGAAAGATTATGAAGCGTTTCTCGCAGTTCCTCAATGCCCTCGCCAGTCTCTCCTGAAACTCGGATGATGGGAGCGCCTTCCATGAAGGAGCTCTTCAGGAATTCCCCGATCTCCTCCTCCAGCAGATCGAGCCATTCGACGTCATCGATCAAATCAATCTTGTTGAGAGCCACAACGCCGGACGGAACACCGAGGATTGAAAGGATATCGAAGTGCTCTCTGGTCTGGGGCATAATGCCGTCGTCAGCGGCAATGGTTAGAATAGCGCTGTCGATAGCCGTAACGCCGGCAACCATGTTCCTGATAAACTTTTCATGCCCCGGCACATCGATGATGGTAATGTTATCGGTGAGAAATGCGAAACCGAGATCGATGGTCATTCCCCGCTCCCGCTCCTCCCGGAGGCGATCCGTATCGGTGCCGGTGAGGGCCTTTACGAGTGTCGTTTTGCCATGGTCGATATGACCGGCCGTGCCGATGACTGTCTGGCTCATGACATTACTTCTCCGATAGCGGCGGCGAGGTCTTTTATCTGAGACGACTGTATCGCCTTCAGGTCAATGGTAAAACTGTTTCCCTTGATATATCCCACCACCGGCGGTTCCTGTGTCCTGAAACGGCGGGCGAGCTCCGTCGGTTTCATCTTTTCAGGACGAAAGCGGAGGGCGGCGCTTTCGATGGACTGAACCGGGAGTGAGCCGCTTCCCGCCTCCACAGTTGTATCAGCGAGTGTGATGCGGAGTTTTGTCACCGCCTTTCTCGGGATAAGGGAGAGAACTTTCTCGCCCCGCTTCCGGAGTGTCTTCCGTGGGGTAGTGAGCAGTCGATAAGCGAGATTGTCTTTCCCCGGCGACTTTTCGGAATATCCCCGGAGAGTCCTCTCGAGGATCGCCAGCGTCAGTTTGTCGCACCGGAGCGCCCTGTACATGGGATTCTTGTGGAGTCGCGAGATGAGCGATTTCTTGCCGCAGATGATTCCCGCTTGAGGACCGCCCAGAAGTTTGTCGCCTGAAAATGTGACGAGCCCGGCGCCAGCATGGACGGCCTCCTCTACCATCGGTTCAGCGGGGAGTCCCGACAGGGCAAGGTCCACAAGGGCGCCGCTGCCGAGATCGACCACGAGGGGGACCCTTCGCCGTTTGGCCAGTTGAGCAAGTTCAGCGATCGCCACCTCTTTTGTAAATCCTTCAATGCGGTAGTTGCTGGTGTGAGCGTAGAGAAGAGCCGCCGTTTTGTCACTGATCGCTCGCTCGAAATCTCGAAGGTGCGTTCTGTTGGTGGTGCCCACCTCCTTCATGACGGCGCCGCTCTTTTGGATAACATCGGGAATCCGAAATGAACCGCCGATCTCCACAAGCTGACCCCGGGAGATGACCACCTCTTTTGCCTCTGCGAAGGTGTTGAGGCTCAGCATGACAGCGGCGGCGTTGTTGTTGACCACGAGAGCGGACTGGGCGCCGGTAAGCGCGGTGATGAGAGGAACGACATGGTCAAGGCGTTCGCCCCGTTTCGCTGACTCAAGATCGAATTCGAGAGGCGTATACGCCGCAGCCGCCTTCGCCGCATCAACGGCAACCTTCTGACTGAGGGGCGCGCGGCCGAGACCGGTATGGAGGACGATCCCCGTTCCGTTGATGAAACCCCTGAGTCCGGGCCGGTTCAGTCGGCGGATCTCAGAAGTGATCTTTGCAAGGATGTCTTGTCGAGAGGAAGGCGGTCGCCCGTTACGGGCGGAGGCGCGGACAGACGCCAGTTCTTGACGGACGGTCTCCACCACCATCTGCCGCGGAAGTTGGACATTCCCCCAGTCGATCCGATCCAGGATCGTGCTCACGGAGGGGATGTCACGTAGACTCACTGGGCCACCTCATGAACGGAAGATAGAGGAAGAGTAGATGAAAATCAAGGGAAACTGTCGATCACGAAATAACCTGTCAGGTTGATCGCTCGCTGTTCTTCCTCCTTTGGGAGATTTCATTGCGTGATCCGATGGAGGTAGAGTGAAACGAGTACGGCGGCAACCATCACCAGCGCAATAAAATGGAAGACCGCCGCCACGCCATAGTTGACGGCAACGACGCCGCCAATTCCTGAGGCGAGCGACCCCACCCCGAAACTGAGGAAGAACGAGAGGCCGTAACCGATCCCCCGGGAAGCGGAGGAGGTGTATTCGGCGATCATGGCGTTCCCGATGGGCTGATACATGAAATGGACGAACCCGAGCACGATCCCGCTGACGAGAGCGATCTCTCCCGAACCGCCGCGAAAAAGGAGGAGCAGTGGAATATGAATTATGCAGATGATGATCAGAAGGGGTGTCTTCGAGTAGCGGTCGCCCCACTTGCCGCCGATGTACTGTCCCGGCATCCCGGCAACGAGGACCATTGTGGTGGCAAGTCCTCCGGCGATGACGCCGTTGGGCGCTGAGAAGAGCCGCCCGAGGTTTTCGCTGAAATAGATTGGCATGTAGGTGGTAAAACCGGTAAAGGTGAGGCCGATGAGAGCTGCGACAATGTAATAGGCGAAGAGAGGTTTGCGTCTTGTAGCAGGCGGCGCCGGAGCCCCGACTGCGTCTTCCATTCCGTGGTGCTGCGGGATGAGCATGGCGGTGGCAGTGGCTAGTAAAATCCAGAGCAAGATCATCGTTCCGTAGGCGAACCGCCAATCGAGGGCAGTAGCGAACCACGCCGCCAGCAGCGGCCCCGAGGCGAGTCCGAGACTTCCGGCGATGCCGTGATATCCCATCCCTCTGCTCGTCTGGCGGACTCGGCGAGAAATGATCGTCAATGCGGCGGGATGGTGAATCGAGGTCGACAGTCCCATAAGCATCATCCCCACTGTCATGACCGTTCCGTTCGGTGCGAGCACAATAATACCGGCCGACAGCGCAGCGCCGAGCTGGAACGTCAGAAGCAGCCGGCGGCCGCCCACCTTTCGTTCGACAAATCCAGCGGGAATCGCCCCGAGTCCGAACATGAAACTGGAGAGCATATACATCCAGCCGAGGGTATCTAGCCCGACGTTAAACTCACCTTGGAGGGTGGTCATGATCGCCGGAAAAATCAGCATGCTGGCGTGGACAGAAAAATGGGACGCTCCTGTGAGGAGGAGGATGGTCTTTGATTCACGGGAGAACATGAGACGCCTCACCGAATAGTGAGCGGAAGAACCGCTGTGTCAGAATGGACAGTTCGAAAGGGAGGCTTAACGCCTCTCTTTGATCCGGGCCGCTTTCCCCCGGAGCTTCCGGAGGTAGTAGAGCTTCGCCCGGCGGACTTTTCCGCGGCGGACCACTTCGATGCTGTCAATGTTCGGAGAATGGAGCGGGAAGATCCGCTCAACGCCGATATTGGAAGAGATCTTCCTCACCGTGAACGTGGAGTTGGTGCCGCTACCTTTTTTTGAGAGCACCACCCCTTCGAACCGCTGAAGCCGTTCCCGGCCACCCTCCACAACCTTCACATTGACGCCGACTGTATCGCCGGACTGGAATGGGGGAATATTCTGCTGCTCAAAATCTGATGACAGTTCGTGTGCTTGGGTCATTCTTCTCACCTCATTTCAATAATTCTTCCTGATATCGTTCCCACAGATCAGGCCTGATCTTTCTTGTTCGAGTCTCCCGCTGTTCCTGCCGCCATGCGTCGATCTTGGCGTGGTGGCCGCTCATGAGAACTTCCGGAACTTTCATCCCTTCGACCTCTTCAGGCCGAGTGTAGTGGGGATGGTCAAGGAGCTCGTGCGTGAATGAATCGGTCCTTGCCGACTCCTCATCGCCGAGTACGCCGGGGATCAGCCGCACCACAGAATCGAGGATCACCATACTCGGGAGTTCCCCGCCGGTCACAACATAGTCGCCTATGGAAATCTCGTCCGTCACCACCGATTCCCTCACCCGTTCATCGATACCTTTATAGTGGCCGCAGATAAATACGACTCCCTCCGATTCAGCAAGATCGCGGGAAGTCTCCTGCGTCAGCACCGGCGCCTGAGGGGAAGGAAAGACGACTCGCAGTTCTCCTTCACCGTCATAAATCTCTTTCACCCGACCCATCGCTCTCAGGATCGGTTCCGCAAGCATCACCATCCCTGTCCCGCCACCGAATGGATAGTCATCAATCTGGCGGTATTTCCCTTCGGCAAACTCCCTGAGATCAATGATGTGATAATCGACAATCCCCTTCTCGCCGCCGGCGCGGCGGAGAATGCTTTCACCGATCACCGCCTCGGGAATGGAAGGAAAAGGTGTAATAATGAAAACCTGCATCACAGCTCCAGAAGCCCCTCCATGGGGGTGATGGTTATTGTTTCGGAGTCGAAGTTGATCTGCCGGACAATCTCCGGCACGGCGGGAATGAGAATCTCTTTTTTCCCTGAATCGATGGCGTAGACGTCCTGGCCCGGCATTTGCATAATGTCTGTAAGAACCCCCACTGGTTCGCCTTCAGCAGTGACCACAAGAAAACCGATCACATCCTCCGGGAGCACCTCATCGTCATCGGCCGGCGCAAAGATCAGTTTCCCCACAAGTTCTTCGGCGTCTTCGCGACTGATGTTCCCGTCAACACTGTAGCGGATAAACTTTCCGCTCTTCGCCACAGGCGAAAGGCGGAGAGACTCCGCGGCGCTTGCATCTTCGCCCACAAGGAGGAAATCGGTTTCGGCATAATCTTCGAAGCGGGCGTCGAGAGGGTACACTTTCACGTCCCCTTTCAGGCCGACCGCCTTTACCACCTTCGCCGCTGGCTTAAGCCTTTTCGCCATTATCTGTCCTCGATGATCTCCATGACGGCGCGCTTGCCGCCTTCTTTTGCGGTAATGGCGGAAACTATAGTTCGGAGCGCAGTGGCGGTCCGGCCGTGGCGGCCGATCACCTTCCCCACATCTCCATCACCAACCCTCAGTTCATAAACCACCGTGCTCTCCATCTCCACTTCAGTTACGGACACTTCTTTCGGTTCGTCCACCAGTTCCCTGACGATTTGATCCAACAGCTCCTTCATGACAGCCTCCTTGATCAGTCCCAGCCAACTGTCTCACCCAAATACGTTTCATCTGACTATTCTTTTTCACTTTCAGTTTCATTCTCTTCGGAAGCTTCCTCTTCTGCAGGCGCTTCTTCGGCTTTCTCCTCCTCCGCGGTAGCCTCTTCTTCCACTTTTTCTTCCTCAGCGTCCTTCGCGTCCTCTGCGGTTGCCTTTTCTTCAGACTTGGCTTCGACTGGCTCGGGCTCACCCTCTTCCGTGGTTTCCTCGTCAGCAGCCTCCTCTTCTGCCTTCTCCTCCTCTGCATCCTCCGCACTCTCTGCGGTAGCCTCTTCTTCTGGCTCGGCTTCGACGGGCTCAGCCTGACTTTCTTCAGCGGCCTCTTCTTCAGCCGGTTCTTCCGCAGCTTCCTCTTCAGCACTCTCAGACTCTTCAGATTCCGCTTCTTCAGCTGGAGCCTCTTCTTCCGTGGTCTCCTCTTCTACCGGTTCCTCAGCAGCTTCCTCCTCCTCACTCCCGGGCTCATCCGTAGCCTCCTCTTCCTCCGCTGGAGCATCCTCGGCTTCTGCAGCTTCTTCTTCAGCAGCCTCTGCCTCCGCCGGTTCCTCAGCAGCTTCCTCCTCCGCGCTCTCTGCGCCTTCTGCGGTTACTTCTTCAGCTTTCTCCTCCTCGGTGTCCCCTGCGTCCTCGGCGGTAGCCTCTTCTTCAACATCGGCTTCGACCGGCTCAGCCTGACTCTCTTCTGGTTCCCCGGCGTCCTCCGCGGCCTCTGCGGTAACCTCTTCTTCCTCTGCGGTCTCCGCTTCAGCTTTTTTCTTCGCCGCCTCCTCAGCCTTCTTCTGGGCCGCTCTTTCCACCTTCGCCTTCAACCGCTCATCCCGGTCAAGGCTCCATTTCTGAATCTCGTAATCGATCGCTTTGTCGTCCAACCCCTGCTTCTTGAGGTGCATCCTGTAGAGGACACCTTCCTTCTTCAGGAGGTTCCGGACCGTATCAGAGGGTTGGGCCCCCTTCTCGATCCACTCCACGATCCTTTCGATGTTCAGCTCATAATTCTTCTCAACCTGCTGGATGGGATTGTACCACCCCAACTCTTCGATCGGTTTGCCGTCCCTCCGTTTCCGGGAATCGATGGCCACCACTCTGTAAAATGGTCTGTTGCGTCTCCCCAGTCTCTTCATTCGTATCTTAACAGCCAAAATGGTCTCCTTTGGTTAGTCTGTCTGTTCGCGCGAAAACCGTCTGTATCGATTTGATTACAGCACAGAAATTTAGCTCTTTTGTGAGAAGGGGTGAAAAGAAAAAAGAAGCTGTCATATAGACTGCCTCACGGAAGGATTGCCGACTTTTTCTACTCTAACGATTTCAGAGTCTCGGCACGTCCCGCAAAGCACTTCGCGGTAAGCGCCCCTAGAAATCTCCCCCCACCTGCCGGAGATCGATCTCCTCAATGACAGACCGCCCTTTCTGCGCTACGGCGCTCCAGATCGCCTCCACGACATTTTCAACGGTCACCATCTGATCCCGGGGAAAGTCAAAGTCAAACTTGTCCCACCAGGAGGAGTCCACCGAACCGGGGAAAACGGAGGTTACTTTCACATTCGATTTTCTCAGCTCGATCCGCACCGTATCTGCCAATCCTTTTAGGCCGTACTTGCTGGCGGAGTAGCCACTGCCCCACGACAGAGCGCGCTTTCCGGAGAGAGAATTGATATAGACAATGTGGCCGGCTTTAGCATTTTTCATCAACTTCACCGCCTCCCGGG
>LUOC01000192.1 GCA_001626655.1 Fidelibacterota bacterium REDSEA-S14_B6
GCTCCAGACCGATCTCGATCCGATGGGCGCAGAAATTGCACTTCTCCGCAACATGATCATCAGGATCGATATAAAGCGCATCGTAAGGGCATGCCTGCATGCACGACTTACAGGCGATACACCGCTCCGTATTGAAATCGACGATACCGTTATCGAGGTAGTGGAGGGCACTGGTAGGGCAGATATCCACGCAGGGCGCGGCCTCACAGTGATTGCACCGCAGTACCGAAAAGAGCCGTTTGGTTACAGGGTATTCACCTGTTTCCACATATTTCACCCAAGTTCGGTTCACACCGATTGGAACCTCGTGCTCCGATTTGCATGCCACCGTGCAAGCATGGCAGCCGATGCATTTGCGGTTATCTATGAGAAAGCCGAGGTTCACTGTTCCAGTTCTTTCAGGGATGCCACAATTGACGTGGACAGTTTTCTCAGCTTCAACAGTTGTCTCAGTGTCAATTCCGGGAAACCAGCAGGAATTTTAAAAAGGGGTGCAGGGCTAAATACACGACCGTTCACAACTGCGATCTGCCATGGATAGAACGGTGTTGCCTTCCGCTCGCTCTGATCAAGAAGTTCGGCAATCTCCCTCTCTTGGGGAATCTGGACGCCGAAGAGCGTGGCGTCTTTCCTGATAACGTCGTAGCGAAAAAGTTGCGTCAATTCGGATGATCTCTTGAGACGCTCTTCCACCACCTGGATTGCTTTGGCGTGGTTCTCAAAATTTCCAAGTTCAATGGTGTCATCCATTGAGGGAAGACGCTTCATGAATTGATATGTCCGAAGTCGATCAACAGTTAGTGGCTCAGTTGATCCGAACGGCCGCATAAACCGCCCCCTCAATTTGGGAAGCATCCGCGGAAGGTCTGTTTTGAATTCACCTACAGCCTTGGTGACCCTGTCAAAATCCTCACGGAGCAGGAGGTTTCCCCAATAGTCGATATTCGGTACCGAGAGGTAGACCATCTCACCCTTCACATCTACAGCAAGATGAAGAACGCCGAGAAAGAGACCATGCTCTCCACCATTTCGCGACGCTTTTTTTAACTGTTTTGTGGTGACGAAAAAAATATAGCGATCGGGATCGCCGACGGGACGGTATCTCCCTATAATCTCGGCGTCATTCATAAAGAACTTCTGAATGATCGCTTCTTCTGTACCGTCAAAATTTTTTCCCGTCTCACCGATGAGGAGGTAGGGACGAAAGGTTTCACTTTCCGCTAAGATGTAGGATGGAAGAGGTGTGCCTCGAAGCAAAACGGACAGAAGCGGAAGAAAAAAAACGTAGCAGAAGAGAATGACCCGGCGCCGATCAGTCAGAATCATAGTGGCTCGCCGCACATTCATTCTTGCCAAGATCCATAAAGTCTGCTTCCTGCTCCGTCACGTGCACAAGTCCACGGTTGACCTTCTTGATATCGACGTAAACTTCCGGCGACTCCCGCATATTATCGATAATGAATTGAACGAATTCATTCTCTGATGATAACGAGAAGATGGGATTTTCATTCCACAGTCGTTTCAGCGGAGCAGCAAATTTTCCTGATTCATCCGCCTCTTCCCAAGTGACGTAGTGCGCTGGCAGTACCTCGGCATCGCCGGGATACTGAGTATACTTATCCAAGAGGCTCTCGTATAGATCATAAACCCACTTCTCAGCCTTTCCGCCCAAGTCCGGCCTGCCTGCCGAAATGATGAACAGCGTATCTCCAGTGATAAGATAACGCCCGTCAATGAGACAGGTGATACTCCCTTCTGTGTGACCCGGTGTGTGGAAAAGTGTCATTTCAGGGCCATCTTTACAGAGAGCCTTTGTTTCTCCGTCTTCCAGCCGTCGATAATTGAAAGGTGAATCGGGAAAATCATTTTCATGGGCCATCATTTCCGTTTCCTGTGAAAAACAGAGCTCCAGCCCGCCGGAGAGATGATCAGCGTGGGCGTGCGTTTCGATCACTTCAGCAATAACCGCTCCATGTGTCTCTGCGAAATTCCTGTAGAAATGAAGATTCCTTGAAGGAATATGATTCAATGCAGCAGCTTGGTGATGATCAGCAGCAGATTGCAGAAAAGATTGCTTCATTAACTAAACAACTGCAGAAGCACGCAGAAGAGCTTTCTAGGGAAAGGCATAAGCAGGCTAAGAATCTTGACCGTGCGGTTGTAGATGAATTGAGGCAGCTTGGAATGAATAAGGCAGTATTTGAAACTCGAATTGTTTCATCATCACTTGATGAAGACAAAAATGCATGCAACGAAAAGGGCATAGACAAGGTAGAATTTTTGTTGTCTGTCAATCCCGGACAGGACCTGCGCAGTCTGGCTAAAGTCGCTTCCGGCGGTGAGCTTTCCAGGATAATGCTGGCACTAAAAACAGTGCTCACCTCGATTGATTCAGTTGAAATTTTGATTTTTGATGAAGTTGATTCAGGAATCAGCGGAGGAATCGCTGAAATAGTGGGGAAAAAACTGCTCAAACTTGGAGAAAGGCATCAGGCATTATGTGTGACTCACCTTCCACAAATTGCTGCTTTTGCTGAACATCATTATCTGGTCAGTAAACAGATGCAGGATAATCAGACGTTTACAAAGATAAATCCTCTCAATACAGAGAGTGAACGTATTCATGCACTCGCAGATTTGCTTGGGGGTCAGCAGATTACAGAAAATACTATGGAACTGGCCAGTGAAATGCTGCACAGTTCTCAAAAAAAAGTCTGATTATAGAAAAATCC
>LUOC01000193.1 GCA_001626655.1 Fidelibacterota bacterium REDSEA-S14_B6
TACCGAAGCAGAACCATCTTCCTCGTCTGACTGAATCCCCCAGCCTGAATGCGGTAGAGGTAGATCCCCGCACTGACATTCCTTCCCGAAGCATCGGTCCCGTCCCATGTCACTGTTCTGACGCCGGCGGCCTGAGATTCAGAAACAAGTGAAGTGAGCTGCTTCCCAAGTAAATCTTACCCTGTAAGGGTTAGATAGCGTAACGTGGGGAACATTGATTGACATCTGACTCTGCCGGTACTAACTTTGGCGCCATGAGGTTGGAAACTCCAATTTCGTCGTGCTGGAAGAGAGGATTTGAAAGAACCTGAAACATCTTGGATTTGACGTATCAGCTTCGTCAATGGCGGATAAGAATGATCAAGATCAGACATATATATAATTTGATTAGTGGCATTAACGTTGCTATCGTAGATAAATGAAGACAAAAGAAACTGCCATCGAGATTTATAAGCCTGAAGGAGAGCTACCTGCTGTTGAAGTTCACATCGAAGAAGAAACTGTATGGCTGACTCAAATACAGATGGCGGAACTGTTTCAGAGAACAAAACAAAACATAAGCCTCCACATCAACAATATTTACAGAGAAGGAGAACTTGATCAAGAGTCAACTGTCAAGGAATACTTGACAGTTCAAAAAGAAGGTAGAAGGAAGGTAACCCGAACAATCGACTATTATAATCTCGATGTCATAATATCAGTAGGGTACCGTATAAAGTCCAAGGTCGGAACTCATTTTCGCATCTGGGCCACCAATGTCCTCCGTGAGTACACCGTCAAAGGATATGCGCTGAATGAAAAGAGGCTGAAGGAACGAGAGCGAGGACTCGAGGAATTGACCCGGAGCATTCAGCTAATACAATCGGTAGCCGAGACCCGACAGCTTTCCCAAGATGAAACACGAGGATTGCTCGAAGTCATCTCCGATTATGCCTACGGCCTGAAGACGCTAGATGATTTTGACAGACAAAGTCTAACCATTCAGGAGACTCACGACGAGACCAAGTTTATTCTCAATTATGAAACTGCCAGAAAAAGCATCGATGGAATGGCTACTCAGCTAAAGAAGACTGGAGAAGAGATGGGGCTGTTTGGCGCCGAAAAGGACGATTCTCTGAAAGGGTCTCTGAAGTCAATCTACCAGACTGTGGGTGGAAAGGACGCTTACCCCAGCGTGGAAGAGAAGGCCGCGCACCTCCTGTACTTTGTTATCAAGAATCACCCCTTTGTGGACGGCAACAAACGGATCGGCGCCTCCCTCTTTCTCTGGTTCCTGGACAGGAACGGATGCCTCTACCGCGATGACGGAAATAAACGGATTGCCGACAATGCTCTCGTGGCTCTGACACTGATGGTGGCGGAGAGCAACCCGGACGAAAAAGAGATGATGGTGAAAGTCATCGTTAATTTGATCAATAGGGAGAATTGAGAATCGTGATCAAATGATTGTGTTTTGAAATGTTATACAGTTTTGAGACCAAGTCGTGTTCTCTGGCTTCTGCTCGGCCAATGACGGTACCTGTTGAAACCGAAAGAAAAAGTTACCTCAGCAAAACCATCTTCCTCGTCTGACTGAACGTCCCGGCGCGGATGCGGTAGAGGTAGACCCCCGCACTGACATTCCTTCCCGAAGCATCCGTCCCGTCCCATGTCACCGTCCTGACGCCGGCGGCTTTCACCTCCGCGACAAGAGTGGTGATCTGCTTCCCCATAAGATCATACACGACGAGGCCGACGTGGGACTTCTCCGGCAAGTCGTAGCGGATTGTGGTGGACGGATTGAAAGGGTTGGGATAGTTCTGGTGTAGAGCAAAAGATTCAGGGACGAAGCCGCCATCGGCGGTCCCCAATTTGCTTCCGTCAATAGTTAGAGCGAAGGGGCCGTTGTCCGCGTGAACCTCTGTGGCGCCATCGGTGGCGACAATGGTCCATGTGCCGGTAATCTCCTCAACGCCCTCCGTATGCATGTAGTGCTCAATGTGGTGATAGGGGACCTTGTACATGTTGGTCGTGGATGCTTCGCCAGATGGGACGATAAACCTGATGTACTCCGGGAGGTCTCCGGTCAGTTCTCTCCGGTAGTGAACTTTTTCACCCTCTGGATCAATGGACTGGTTCCACGCAAAATAGAGCGTGTCGAGGAAATTGTCCCGAGTGAGGGTGATGGTCGTAGCGTCGGGAGGATAGACGAGATCGAAGGCCGAAGGTGGAAGATTGTCACCCGGCCCTTCACCCGATCCGACGACTGTCATGGAAATGTTCACTGTGTCCGGGGAGCCGGTAGCGTTGTGGGTAATCATCATATCGGCGGAATACGTCCCCACAGTGAGGCCCGAAGCATTCAGTCCTACCGTAATGTTGTCCGACTCGTTATACCCCACGGCGCCGCTGGTGGGCGTAACGGTCAGCCAGGACGGTTCCGATGAATCGCTGTAGTTCACCTTGGCCTGGATGCCCCATTCGTAATCGGTGCCGCCCTGAAACAGGTCGACCAGTTTGTACCCCCTGCCCGCCGCCGTCTGACAGTATCTCCAAGCCCAGTTGATCGTAGCTTCCGTTATCGACGGTGTAGGTGATAAAGAAGTCCGCCTCCGCTTCAAAGCTGAGAGAGAGATCGGACAGATCAACATAGTTCCAATCCTGCTGCTTCACGCTGCTCCACGGGACCTGAACGGAACCGAGCTCCGTGCCGGGGTAACCCTCGTTGTCAGCGTAAACATGGACGGTAACGTCGGGAGCGCCGTCCGCGGAATACCAGTAGAAATTTGCTCCCTGAAGCTTTTCTACTCTCTCTGTCGGCGTGAACCTTGTCCCCCATTCGGGGATATTGTTGACATCGGGAGAGTCCCATCTGTAAGTCAGATCGCCGTGGTAAGAGATGACCGTTTCCTCCGCTCTGCGAAGGGCCTGCCGTGAAACTTCTGCTGTTTCGGTGACAGACGCTCGTAATTTGCTCGCCGGCGATCGTTTTGTTCTGTCCCCGGCTATTGCTCGGCTCGACCCCGTCGAACTGTATTGCCAACTGATGGTATAGCTGAGAGTGGAGCCCACATCTCCCGTGTTGGAAATCCGGACGCTTTTCTGAGCAGACCCCGCCTCAGTGACAGATGCAGTCCGTTCCCGTGAGTCCCCACCACCACGGTGCCGTCAGAATCCCGCCCCGCCAGTGCGTCAACAACCACGTTCCCGATCGTTTCCGACCCCTCGCCGGCCCACTGCGTTGAGGAACCGTTCAGGGCGGTGGTGGAATAGAGTCCCGTGGACGTCCCCACAAGGTATTGAGGGGCACCTCCGTAAGCGAGGATCAGGGCTGTCCGGACCGAAGGGCCGACGCCGGTGCCGTCTGCTTTTTCTTCCAGATTGCCGCTTACATCAGTCCAGGTGGTCCCTGCGTCGGCGGTGTACCAGAGGCTCACAACACTGTAGTTGGAAAAGGCCGCCAGAGCTCTGTCACCATCTGTAGGGTCGACGGCAATGCTGCTGACGTATCCCCCGAATGGGAAGCTTGAACCGGTCACTTCCGTGGGTGTGTTCGTCCCTTCATTTGCTCCCTCCAGCCGGTACACCTTCCCCTCGCTGGTGCCGTAGTAGAGCCTGTGGGAAGGGTTCGCCTTGGAGGCGCCGAAGCTCGAGATCTGCCCCGACACGGAAGTGTTGCTCAACTGTTGCCATTGCGTCGAGACATAGTAGTTGAGATCGGAGTCGAGCTCATAGTTCACGGACTTTGACATGTCAATGCTGTTGTTTCTCCAGACCGTCTGCCCACCGGCGTAGTAGACAATATCCTCGTCTGAAGGGTCAAGTATGAACGGATTGATAAAGAGCATATCCGAAGCGCCCTTCGGCGTGAGACCAAACCAGGTGTAGCCTATGGACCAGTTGAACGGATTGCTGTAATCGTTGAGCATCACGTCCCCGTTCTGAGAGGAGAAGACAAAAACTTGTCCCTGTTTGGCGAAAGCCGAATATGCGCCGTCGCCGCTCCCGATGGCTGACCAGTCGGAAGAAGCGTCGTCGGAATTGATGCTCCACGTTCCGTTATCCTGCATGCCGCCCATCAGCAGATCCTTCTTTGTTCCACTCGGATCGAGGGCGACGTGATAAAACTGGGTGGTGGAATAGCCGTTCTTGAGAGAGGACC
>LUOC01000194.1 GCA_001626655.1 Fidelibacterota bacterium REDSEA-S14_B6
AACGTGGTTGAGATTCTTCGTCGAAGACTCCTCAGAATCACAGGTCAATTTCCCCTGCCCTGTTCTTCTAAAGAAAAGGACAAGAAATAAAACTATACCAGTGTGGTGACCACGTTCAGGAGCACGTCAGGTTAGTTAAGCAAGGAGTGGACGGTCAGACCTTTGCGTTGTCCGCCACGAAATCAGCCAGGTCTTTCACTTCAACGGGGGCACGCCCCTCCGGCGTCAGCGGCCCCAACCCCTGATTAAACATGCCGTAACAGAAGTTGCACCCCGTCACCACCGTCTCGGCTCTGGATTGGACAATCTGTTCCGCCCTTACGAGGTGGGTCCGTCCCGTCCCTTCCTTCTTCCACCACAGCCCGCCGCCAGCCCCGCAACAGAGCGTGTTCGTCCCCGACTCCTCAAGCTCGAAAAAATCGTCCGCCGTCGCCTTAATGGCGTTTCGAGGGGCGTCAACTTCGCCGAGCATCCGCGACAGATTGCATGGATCGTGATAGGTGACAGCCTCAGACGCCTTCCCGGAAATGGCCAGCCGGCCGTTCTCAATGAGCGACGAAATGACCTGCGTATGGTGCTCCACCTCATAGTGAAGGGCGCTCTGTTTGCCGTACTCTTTCCCCACGTTCACGGCGCAGTGGGGGCACATGGTTGTCACTTTTTTCGCCGGCGCAAGCTGCTCAAGGTTGTGCTCCATCAAAAGTTGATATGTCATCTTCTCACCGAGGCGATTGGCAGGATCGCCGGAGCACCACTCCTCTTCCAGTACACCGTATGAGACGCCGCCGGCGTCCAGGATTCTCGCGTAATTCTCCACCGATTTCGTGAAGTTGGGGTCAAGGTTGTACCGGGCGAAACAGCCGAGCCAGAGGACATACTCCTTCTCTGGCGTGAACTTGGGGAGGCTCTCCGCCAGCGAACTGCTGAAAGCACCTTCCGTGTTGCCTGTCTCCTGCAGGTTCATGAAAAGCTTCTGGTATTCTTGCGGCACCTGTCCCTCCACCATCACCTGCAGGCGGCGGATTTCATCTGACTTCTCCACCTGATTCCCCACCGGGCAGGCGAAGGTGCACGCCTGACAGGCGGTGCATTCCCACCCCGCCTCGACGTTGATCCCTTCCAGAACATTCACATCCCCCGACTCCACCATCGGCTGGCGGAGATCGAGAATAAAGTGGTGTTTCGGACTGAGGATGCCGCCTCCGCGATGAGCGGGGCAGGCGTCGGTGCACCGGCCGCACTCCACACAGGAGAAGATGTCCAGCGCCTGATTTTTACTGAGGCGCGTCAGGTCAGACAGCATAGCGTCAAGCTCTTCCTCTTCCGCTTCGAGGTCGATGGTAACGGCCTTGTGATCCGGTGTATCGAAGGGACGGAAGAAAATGTTGAACGGCGCAAAGACAAGGTGGAGATGTTTCGATCTCGGGATCAGCACGAGGAAAGCCAGTATCAGCAGTGAATGGAGCCACCAGTTTACCTTTGCCACAGCCATAGGAGGGGACATCTCCCCGTAAATGTAGGTGAGCATCAGCAGCGAGATAAAGACTGCCACAAGGCCGGAAGTGGGGGAGAGCTTCCCCAGTGCCTCGGGCCGGGAGACAAACCGCCGGTACGCCAGAGCGAGAATCCCAAAGAGTACAAGTCCCGCAACGGGCATGGCAACGAAGCTGTAGAGATCGTGGGCACGATGGGAGAGGATCGGTCTCCCGAAACCGACTGCGAAATGGTCAAGCGTCACAACTCCAAACGCGATGAAGCCCCAGAATACGAGGGCGTGCATAAGCCCCGGCCAGAACCGCCCGCGGATAACGCGCTCATGAATGAACACTTCCCGGAAAGTCCGCCACACCCTTTCGCCGAACCTGTCGAGGGGGAAGTCGCCGGAACCCTTCAGAACAATCCGCAGCCGCTTCCACACTTCATAGGCGAAAGAGGAGAGCGCCGCAAGTGTGAGGATTGTCAGGGCGATCTGTTCAGCGGGGGAGAATTGCACGGAGAAAACTACACTCTGCCGCCGAAAGTGGGAATCATTTTGTGCCGCGCTTACGAACCGGCGGCAAGTGTGGGGCTAAGCCCGGAGCGCGTCTGTCAGTTTGGGTACGATCTCCAGAAGATCGCCCACCACGCCGTAGTCGGCCAGCTCGAAGAGGGGCGCTTCAGAATCTTTGTTGATAAGAATGATATTCTTCGATCCTTTCATTCCCACCACATGCTGAATGGCGCCGGAGATGCCGAGGGCGAAATAGAGCTTTGGCGCCACGGTCTGTCCCGAGCTGCCGATCTGGTGGTACGCTTCCAGCCACCCCGCATCCACCACCGGTCGGGAGGAGGCGAGCTCCGCCCCGATGGCTTCCGCCAGCTCCTTTGCAACAGGGAGGTTCTCTTCCTTGCCGATGCCTCTCCCCACGGAGACGATCACTTCAGCGCTGGAGAGGTCCACGGCGCCTGCAGCTTCCTGGAAAGGCTCTTCCGAATCGGCGCGAATGGCGCTCTCCTCCAGCGAAATGGCGACTTCCCTCACGGTCGCCCCGGGGCCGGACACCACATCCTCTTCCTGAAACGCCGCGGACTGAAACGAAATAATGCATCTGCCGCCGGCGGGAACAACGTCTGCCACCAGTTTTGCGGCGAAAATCTGTTTGATCAGAGTGAGGCTTCCGCCGTCCGCGCGATAGGCGATATTGTCAGCAAGGAAGGGGACGTTCAGTTTAGCACTGACACGGGGGAAGAAATCCCGAACCATGTAGGTGTGTCCGGCAATCACATATTGCGGTGATTCGCTCTCGATCACCTGCGCAAGGGCCTGGGAGAAGCCGTCGCTGCTGTAGTTTCTGAGGAGGGGGTGTTCAGCCTGGAGAATCTCGTCCAGTTGAATTGACTCTAAACTGTGGCTGAGACAGGAGGTGTCATCGCCGAGGAGAAGCGCCGAGACGGGCAGATCGAGATCCCGGCCGAGGGCCTGCCCGGCCGCTAACGCTTCCCGGCTCATGCGGTGAACGCCGCCGTTGCTCTGTTCAATAACTACGAGGATGCTCATTTTATTTTACCGCGAAGGCGCGAAAGGTTCCTTTGTTTGGAAAGTCTCATATTTTTTCACCACGAAGGCGCGAAGGGTTCTTCTGGTTTATGAATCTCTTTATGCCGTCCTTGATCTTGGGGACGTTGAAGTTGATGAGAAAACCTAACTGCTTCTTCGTGAGCTTCAGATAAGAAATAATCTGGGCGTCATAAACTGGAATCATATTTTCCACTGACTTCAGTTCCACGATCACTGTGTTCTCGATGAGCACGTCAAGTCTGAGATGGAGGTCGAGGTTCGCGCCATCGTACTGAAACGGGATTTCCTTCTGCGATTCAACCTTAAGTCCTCTCGATTGAAGCTCATGAACCAGACATTTCTCGTAAACTGATTCAAGGAGTCCTGGGCCAACAGTCTTGTGAACCTTATACGCCGCATCAATAATCTCTCGCGCTATTTCCTCAACTTCGTGCGATAACGATGATTCAATATTTAACCTTCGCGGTTTTCTTAGGGGTTTCAATTCTTACTCTTCGCGTCTTCGCGGTTTTCTTCAAAGGGTGCAATCTTTAGCCTTCGCGCCTTCGCGGTAATGTTCACACTACTCTGATATCTTTCTTCAGTACGTCCACGAGCCGTTCCACCTGCTGGTCCACCGTCCCCTCAATCATTTCCGTCCGCTTTGTTTTCTGGGGGATATAGACCTTTGATATGGACTGAGCAGGCTCAGTGCCACTCTCGGCGGCCACTGATCTGATCTCTTTCTTCTTTGCCCCCATAATCCCTTTTAGAGAAGGGTACCGCGGCGTGTTGATCCCAGATTGAATACTGATGGAGGCGGGGAGTGTGAGCGAAACCCACTGGAACCATCCTGCCTCAAGCTCCCGCTTCACCTTCAGTTTTCCATCGGAAAGTTCCGTGGCCATCACCAGCGTGGCTGTGG
>LUOC01000195.1 GCA_001626655.1 Fidelibacterota bacterium REDSEA-S14_B6
TCGGAGATTTCAACATACCGACGCCGGAGAGAGTGGTGGAAGCGATGAATCGGGCGATCGCTGACGGCAAGACGGGCTACTGCCAACCGCCGGGAATCCCTGAGCTTCGAAATGCACTGGCCGAGGATGTCGGTCAGCTTCGCGGAATCGACTACGCGCTTGAGAATGTGATCATTCAGCCCGGCGGAAAACCGACCATCGGCAAGTTCATCATGGCTGTCATGGAGCCTGGAGACGAAGTACTCACGCCGTCGCCCGGTTTCCCGATCTATGAATCACTTATAGAATTCCACGAAGGGAAGGCGGTTCCGTACACTTTCTATGAAGAGGAAGGCGAATTCTTTCTGGACTTCGATCAATTGAAAGCGGGGATCACGCCGAAGACCACAATGCTCATGTTCAACAATAATCACAATCCAACCGCCGCCGAATCGCCGCGGGAAGAGCTTGAAGCGCTCGCCGAAATCTGTCTGGAAAACGATTTGTGGGTTCTCTCCGACGAAGCCTATATCGAAACACGGTACGAGGGACAGTCCCAATCCATCGCCTCGCTTCCCGGGATGGCTGAGCGGACGGTGATCCTCTATACATTTTCCAAGCGGTTTGCCATGACAGGGTGGAGAGTCGGCGCTTCCATCGGCCCGCCGGAAGTGATGGAGATCATCGGGCAGCTAAACGTAAATGATGAATCGTGTACAAACCACTTTGCCCAATGGGCTATGATCGACGCTCTGGCCGGCGGCGATGTCATGTGCAGACCGATTATTGATAAACTCCGTGTGCGCCGTGACCTCACCTGTCAGCTCCTGAACGGCATCGAAGGCGTGTCAGTCGGCGTTCCTGCATCAACATTCTACGTCTATCCAGACGTTACAAAAGTTGTGGAGAAGCACGGCTTCAAGAACACCATCGAATTGCAAGAAGATGTGTTGCACAAGACAGGCGTCGCTTTTTGCCCTCGGGCATACTTCGGAACTCCACTTCCCGATGAACCGCGCCACTACGTGAGACTCGCCGCCATGCCTGCGGCTGCATCGCTCGCGGTGACGGCCGGGTTCGCCTGGGTGGTGTTCCCAAAATGGTCGATTTCGCGGGGTATAGAATGCCGATCCAGTATACGGGCATCATCGAAGAGCATAACGCTGTCCGGAGCGGAGTCGGCCTGTTCGATCTCTCCCATATGGGAGAGTTTGTGGTCGTCGGAGAGGGGGCGTCCGCTTTTCTTCAGAGGATGACTACGAACGATGTTTCTCAAATCGAAATCGGGCAAGCTCAGTACACAGCGGTCTGCAATGAACGGGCAGGGATTCTCGATGACTGCGTAGTCTACCGTTTCGAGGATCGTTACCTGCTTATCGTGAACGCATCAAATATTGAAAAGGATTTCAACTGGTTTGAAAGCCATCTTGCCGATGATGTCTCCTTGACCGACCGATCGGATGACTACTCCCTCGTCGCTGTTCAGGGGCCGAGATCTCGCGAGCTGCTGCTGATGGCAGCGGATGAGGAGAGTGAGATTTCCTCACTTCAGTTCTACCGTCATTGCAATGCCACGATTGGGGGCGTGGAGGTGATTTGCGCAAGAACGGGCTACACCGGTGAGCTTGGCTACGAGTTATATATCGAGGGCGAAGGTGCAGATCGTGTATGGACAGCCCTTTCTGAGCAGGAAGTGGATTTCGAAGTGAAACCAGTCGGACTCGGCGCCCGGGATACACTCCGGATGGAGATGAAATACTGCCTTTACGGGAACGACATTGACGAAGGGACAAACCCCCTGGAAGCGAACCTCGGCTGGATCACCAAGCTTGACAACAACGACTTCATCGGGAAAGATGCACTGGTCGAGATTAAGTCCAATGGCGTGGAGAGAAAACTGGTCGGCATTGAGATCAACGGGCGGGGCATCGCCCGCCACGGATATGAGGTGCTCGCAAACGGAACCGTGGTGGGAGACGTCACCAGCGGAACCCATTCCCCTTCCTTGGGGAAGTCTATCGGGATGGCATATGTGGAATCGCACTGCGCGGCTATCGGGCAAGAGTTGACCATCAACAGCCGAGGCCGGCAGCTTGAAGCGACAGTCGTGAAAACACCGTTCTGGAAAAAGGGCACTTCCGCCCAGAAAGTCTAGAGAGCATCGATGGATCGTAAGAAAGAAATCATCGGAATCCTTCTTATCCTCGTTTCCATTTTTGTGATGCTGAGTCTCGTCAGTTACGATTCATCCGAGGAGCCGACAGTTTCGCCCAACATTGCAATCTCGAACCGCGCGGGAATCATCGGCGTCTACATCGGCCACCTTCTCGTAAAGATGGGGGTGGGATATGTTTCGTATGTTCTGCCGATTCTCGGTCTTGCGTGGGGCTGGTTTTTCTTCAGCAAAAAGGGATATGGAATTCTTCCGAAACTGACCCTGCACACCGCGATACTGAGTCTCATCATCTCTGTATCCTTCGGGCTTGCGGCTGTCACTTCCGGCGGTGGTTATGAAGCATCCGGATTTATCGGCGCCACTCTGGCGAAACTGTTCCACGATTTTCTCGGCGCCGTCGGCACAGCAATTTTCCTCCTCGCCGCCACTTTTGTTGTGATTCGCGGTTATCTCAACTGGAACTTCTACGATCCCGTGGAAAAACTGGGAAATCTCGTTTCGGGACTGGTGAAGAGAGGGAAAGATTCTAAGGCAGAAAAGAGTCTTGAATCACAGAAGCGGAAGCATACGGAGAGGCTTCTTGAAGGGCTGAAGCACCGACGCGAATCGGAAGAAGAGCTCTCTCAGGCGGCGGCGCCCGCTGAGACCACTGAACAAGCGCCTCTCGAAGTGGAAAAGGAGCCACCGGTGATTGATGAATCGCCCCAAACCGAACCTCAGACTGTGGAAGAAACGCCTGATGCGGAAGCTCCCTCCGTTGAGGAAGAATCCGTTGAAGCGACTGCGGAGACGACGGAGGCCGAACCTGAAACTTTCCCATCTACCGTTGATGGTGAACAGCCCACCGACTACACCATCGAGGAGGAGGTCATTGAACAGGAGGTCGACTTCGACGCAAAAGCTGAATCGGCACCGAAGCGATCCTATCAACTCCCTTCAGTTGATTATCTTGACCATCACGAAGAGGTGGCGCCGAGCGCTTCTGACAGCGAACTGGTGGAAAAAGCTGATTTCCTCACTCAGTCTCTCGCTACGTTTGGTGTGGAGGGCAATGTGGTCAACATTGCGCCCGGCCCCGTCATCACACTTTTCGAAGTTGAGCCAGCGGAGGGGGTCCGCGTGAACAAGTTTGTTCAGCTTTCGGACGATCTCGCCCGCGTGATGAAGGCGCCCCGTGTCAGAGTGATTGCGCCGATCCCGGGGAAGTCGTCGGTGGGGATTGAGATTCCGAATGAGAACCCCTCGGTCGTCTATATGCGGTCTGTGATCAACTCAGAGAAATTTGTGTCATCAACATCAAAACTGACGGTGGCGCTGGGAAAAACTACGAGCGGCGAAAACTTCGTCATCGAGTTGGACAAACTTCCCCATCTGCTGATTGCGGGAACGACGGGATCGGGGAAGTCGGTCTGTATCAACACGATCATCTCTTCTCTGCTATATCGCTCCACGCCCGAAGAGGTGCGGTTCATTCTCATCGATCCGAAAAAGTTGGAGATGGCCGCGTACCGCTCTCTTGAGAAGCATCATCTAATCACGGCGGAGGACATTGACGAATATGTTGTAACCACGCCGGAGAATGCTGTCCTCGCCCTACGGGCGGCGGAGAAGGAGATGAGCCGCCGTTACGATGTCCTCGCAGAGGCGGTGGTGCGGAACATCCACGAGTTCCGAGAAAAAGCGGCGAAGGACGACTCATTAGAAACAATGCCATACATCGTTGTTATCATTGATGAGCTGGCCGATCTGATGCTCCGGGCGCCGAAGGAAGTGGAGCAGTCCATCGCCCGGCTGGCGCAGATGGCAAGGGCAGTGGGAATTCACCTTGTTCTCGCGACTCAGCGGCCGTCAGTCGATGTCATCACCGGCGTCATTAAGGCGAACTTTCCGGCGCGGATCGCTTTTCAGGTGGCGACGAAAATTGACTCCCGAACCATCATCGACATCAACGGTGCGGAAAAACTGCTCGGTCGCGGCGATATGCTTTTTCTCCCGCCGGGTTCGTCTGACCCGACGAGACTTCACAACTCGTTTGTTACGCTGGAAGAGATTACGAAAATTGTTTCTCACATCGGATCGCAGCCGACCGCCGATGAGATCAAACTGGAGGGGACCAAGACTCAGCTCGGCGTTGACGGAGAATTCACCGAAGGAGGAGAGGGGCAGGATGAACTGCTGACACAGGCGATTCGGCTAGTTGTTACACACCAGCAAGGCTCCATTTCACTTCTTCAGCGTCGGTTCAGCGTCGGTTATTCCAGGGCTGCGCGCCTCATCGATCAGATGGAACAACTCGGTATTGTCGGCCCGTTTACCGGCAGCAAAGCGAGAGAAGTTCTTGTGGATGAGTCCTACCTTCAGATCCTCGATGACGAAGAACGGTCCTGATCGAGAGACTGAATTGATGAGATATTGGATACACTTTTTCGCCGCCCTCTCTATATCTGGAGCAGTGCTGGCCGCCCAGTATGATGATGAAATTCTTTACGACATTTCCGGGACAGTCCTCGATAAGAAAGGGCACACCTTTGAGGTGCTCTGGTTCTATCGGCTGGATGAGGAGTCGTGGGAAGGTGAGGGGACGCTGAAAATATTTGGGAAAGATTATCTCAGTCTAAATCTCCCTTTCATGGAAGTACTTATTCAGAAATCGGTCATGAGCGTAAAGTATCCAGAAGAAGATCAGGTGCTGATTGACTATTTCAACCGCCGCGATCCATCGAATCTGTTTGCGGTTCTCTTGAGTGAATTTGATGGTTTTGTTGTTGAAGAGATTATGGCGGGGGAGAATGAAAATGAACTGACGCTCCTGCCTGAAACGCCGGTGGGGTTCGACAGGCTGGAGATGACTGTTGATAATGCCACATGGATGCCCAAGAATATTCATGCTGTTTCGGGAGAGGAGATGGAGGTTAAGGTAAATGTCCTGTCCGTCGGGCCTCTTCAGGATCGAGATTTGCTCAAGTCCGCCCGGCTCGAAGCCGGTGAGATTATCGACCTCCGGGAATAGATGAAGAAAGCTCTAGTCGGTATCCTGTTCAGTGCGGGGGGACTCTATGTCGCCTTCAGGCAGATGGATATGGGCGATCTCAGGTCGGCATTTTCAGGAGTAGATTGGATG
>LUOC01000196.1 GCA_001626655.1 Fidelibacterota bacterium REDSEA-S14_B6
GTAAACGACCGTCTTCACGAGCCATCCCGCAATGGGGACGAGACCGACAAGCTGAAGCATCACCAGTCCAGCGACGCACTCCGGGATCGGCCCCATGTCGAACCGGTCAAACGCCTTAAACAGCCGGCGGCCGATGAGCATCCCTACCGAAATGTAACCGAAGATAAACGCCAGAAAGACAAAAATGAATTCAAACGGGATGAGGATGATCCCCACGATGGAGATGCAGAGGAGGATCAGCAGCGGCACAATGGCGAGCAGACCGAGGGAGCCGACAACTCCAGCCCTCGCCGGGCGGAAGGCGACGGTGTCCGCCACCGCCTTGAGCTGCTTCGGCAACAGGAGCGCCAACAGGACGGCCAGCGCCAGAAAGCCGAGAAACTTGACAATCCGAAAGCCCCACTTCACTTCCCGCTCGTCCAGGTCAAACTCGTCCCACAGATCAAAATGGGTAAACATGTCCGCGCCGGAAATTTCCACAATTTCGCCGTCCACCTCGGCGTCACGGTCCACTTCAATACGGCCGCCCACCGAAACAGCATCACCATCAATATAACCGACGTCCCGGACAATGATGCTCCCGCCGACGGCCACCGCGTCGCCGTCAATCTCCCCCTCCACCACAATATCGCCGCCGATGACCACCACATCCTCAACATGTTCATGGGCCTCTATAAACACGTCCCGGCCGAACTGAACAATGTTGTTCCGCTCGGCGGAAAGGGGCGCCGTCAGAAAAAGGGAGAGGAAGATGAACGGAGAAAGTTTTCGCATCGTTGTCAGGTTAGACACACCTTTCCGCAAAAGGTTGTCAGCGACTATTCCTCTTTCGGTTTCAGTGCCCACAGCACATTGATAATCTTCCATTCGCCGTTCCATTTGGCGAGGTGGAGGTAGTCGATCTAGTTGGCCGCCTCCACCCTCACGCTGGCGGCGTTCTCGTAGATGTCGAGGACCTTCACCCTTCTTGTCCTCTTTTCGTTTGGCGTTTTCTTCCCGCCGCCGCTCCGCGTCCTCTGGACGAGCGACATGGCCCCCATTCGGTGGAGTTCACTCTTGTCGTTTTCGTTGGTGAAGACCATCCGCTTGGCAAGTTCGGGATGGAGGGCCGACTCCATCCGCGCTCCGTCACCGTCGTACCACCCTTCGATGTAGTCGAGGGCGGTCTTCCGAATCTCCTCCCGATCGCCGGGAGCGGCAACGGCGCAGACCGCAAGAACGGTGATAAACAACACGATCTGTTTCATAATCCCATCCCTTTCTTTAGAAATTCCATGAGCGGCCCGGCCGCCCGATAAACATCCATGGCGTGATCGACAAGTTTCGGCGAGGTGACTGTCCGTTTCGGCACCTCATGCCACCCGATAAACGACTTGTGCTTAATCCGTTCGATGGCCGGATCGTCCTTCTTGAACCCCGCCGGAGGCCGCTTCAGCTTTTCGCCTGCCAGCTCGCCGAAATGCTTCGTGAACAACGCTCCTTCCACCGCCGCCTCGAACTGCTTCGGCCACGCCGAAATCCGTTTGCGGATACCTTCAAGTCTCTCTTTCTCTGGCCGGTACGTCCCCGCCGCAAGGCCGCCGCCGTCGAAGGCGATCCTCACATAGTAGCCGGGGCCGCCGTACTTCTTTCCGCCCGGAGCGAGGCGGGCGCTGAACCACGGCTTGTACGGCGTCTTGTCTTTCGAGAAACGGACGTCTCGATAGATGCGGAAAAGGCACTCCTTCGGCTCCGTGCCGACAACGTCCGGTTCGAACTCAGACAGCCGGAACAGCAGCGCCGAGGTGAGTTCGGTGAAGTTTTCCAGCGTCTTCGTGTACTCCGTCTTGTGGGCGTGGAACCACTCCCGTTCGTTGTTCCGGTTCAGTTCGGTGAGAAATGTCAGTGTCGATTTGTCAATCATGTTTGTAGGACAGATGACATCTTTTCTCCAAAGATGTCATCTGTTTGTTCCTTCATCACCGTCATGCTTCGACTGGCTCAGCATGATTTAGTCTTTTCTTTGCCACCCCGATCCCGACTTGTCGGGAGAAGGGTGACGGTTGGCCGTTCCGCTCGAATGACGGGATTTCCACGCTTCACTCGCAATGACAATAAAGGGTCATCGCGAAGGAGGACTAAGGACGACTGTCGCGATCTCGTCATTCTTGGTCTCTCCTTCATCCGCTTCTCATTGATCAACCTGACAGGTTAGGCCAGTCGTCAACTCGTGTACCCCGCCTCGATGCGCTCCCGGGCGATTACGGCTTTTATTCTTTCTATCTGTTCGCGGAACCGCGGCTCCTCCCGGATGGCGTCAAAACGGGGATCAATCTCCAGCCACTGGTACAGCGTCCACCCCTTCTCCACCGCATCCTCCAGCCACTTTAGCGCCGACTCCGTGTCCCCTTTCACCGAATAGGCTTGCGCCAACTGCCACCTCGTCCACGACGAAACGTCGCCCCCCTCCTCAATCCGCTTCAACTGCTGATCGATCACTTCGTCGAGAAGTGTAGCCGCCCACCCTTTGTCCCACTTCTGCAGAAGCACGTAGGCGAGGGCTGTCTTATGCTCGGGCCGCAAGTGCTTAACCTTCTGGAGATGGCCCAGCGCGGCGTTGTAATCCCTCGCGTAGAGAAAAAACTCCCCCGCCACCTTGTGGACATTATTGTCGTTCGGTCTCAGCAATAACAGTCGCTCCACCGTGGCCCGCGCCTCGGCCCACTTCCCCTCATAACACTGCTGATACATCAGCGCCCGGTGAAGTGCCATCCCGTCGGGCTTTTTCTCCAGAGCGTCGGCGATCAGAGCGTGGAAGTCGTCGTATGCCTCAAGCGACTGGTACGCCCGTGCAATGTTGGCGATGCCACGCAGATTATATGGATCGTTAGCCCGGCTTCTTAGGTGATGCTTGAGAGAAG
>LUOC01000197.1 GCA_001626655.1 Fidelibacterota bacterium REDSEA-S14_B6
GCATGTATCACAGTGGGGTACGCGTTTCAGGGGTTCTACAACGGCGTAGAGAGGACACGCATCCATATGGAGGTGACCATCGTTTCCAACTTGCTGAATATCTATCTCGACGCGGGACTCATCTTCGGTAACGCCCGTCTGACGGATATGCTCGCCACTTCACCCGTCGGCGACCTTTCGTCTCTGGCTGTACTGTGGTCACCCTTCGATTTTCCAGCGCTGGGAGTGCAAGGAGCGGCCATCGCCACACTGTGCGCCGCCACCTGGATGATCATTCACTACACGCTCCGCGGATTCACGTCCGAGTTCCGATCACGCTACCGCACGTTCCGGGGAGGATTAGACCGGGAGACGCTGAAGAAAGAGGTGGAGATCGGCACGCCACAAGGGATTCAGCAGGTGGGCGTCATGGTAGTCTATATCCTTTTTTTTAAGATCATGGGAATGATCGGGACGCTGGAAGTGGCGGCGACGGAGGTTGTCTTCACCATCTCAATGGCATCGTTCCTTCCCGCCATCGGTTTCGGTGTCGCCTGTGCTGCCCTTGTGGGGAAGGCGATGGGGGAAGGGAATCCGGACAGGGCGGCAGTCTGCATGGAGGAGGCGGTGCGGTGGTCACTCATTTTTATGGGGACCATGGGGGCGCTGTTTATCGCTTTCCCGAAGCCGATTCTCCAGCTGTTCACAAGTGAGCCGCGAGTGTTGGAGATGGGTGTTGAGGCCCTCCGAATTCTCGGCGTTGTCCAGTTCTTTGATGCTGTGGTGATGACGCTCTGGTTCGGCCTCTCAGGCGCAGGCAACACCAAGTTCCCGGCGGTGGTGGATTTGGCCTTGGCGTGGGGGGTCTTTCTGCCGGGCGCTTACATTATGGGGATTGTTTTCGGGATAGGCATCGTCGGCCCGTGGCTCGCTTTCGCCATCTATCTGTTTCTCTACGCTGTGGTGCTCGCGTGGAAGGTTCTTCAAGGTGACTGGAAGGAGATCGAGGTGTAGAAATGGCATCGACTTACGAGCAAGTATATTGAGGAATCCCCCCTAGGGTGCCGCCGATGACCGTTTCCATCCACCGGTGGTAAGTGTCCATCGGTTTTCCGTTTATGGATTTCGGCCAGTGGATATTCGCATCGAAAGGGAACACCTGAGCTGTGGGGAGAGCGAGAATATCATAGGTCTGGAAGAGGGACTCCAGCGCTCGGTACCAGTCCGCCCGTGCCACCGCCGCCTTCGCTACTCGGGATGCGGGCATATTGAGGCCGCCTTCAACCTCCCATACAATTTCCGGCTTCAGCAGATTTCGGGTTTTTGGATCATCATAGAGTGTTCTTAACAGCCCGGAGCTTATGGCCCAGTGGCGAAAGGTGAGCCAGGTCTCCCAGAGCCGAGCCATGTCATAGTCCGGGCTGCACGGCTCTACGATGGCGCCGTGGTCCGTGAGACCGTTCAGGCTGTTCTCGCAAAGGGGAAGGACGCCCTCCTCCATTATCAGGTATCCGTTGTAATCTCCCAGCCAGCCGATTTTATAATTTTTGAGTGAAACAGGCTTGAAGGTGTCATAACTCGGAAGCGAGTCCCGCAGACTCAAGGGGGCTCGGGAGTCATGCCCCGCCATCGTAACGAGGAGCCGGATTGTATCTGAGACATTCCGCCCCATGGGCCCATCGGTAGCCAATTGGTGGTAAAATAATTCTGAACTGATATCCGGGACGCGACCCTGGCTGGGCCGAAAGCCGATTACATTGTTAAAGGCAGCAGGGTTCCGAAGGGAACCCATCATGTCGCTTCCGTCCGCGATGGGGACCATATGGGTAGCCATGGCCGTGGCGGCACCCCCACTGCTTCCTCCGGCAACCAGGAATGGGTCATAGGCATTTTTCGTGGTGCCGTGAACATTGTTATAGCTTTGGGAGCCGAGACCAAACTCCGGTGTGTTGGTTTTCCCGATAAAAATGGCTCCTTGAGCGCGCATCCGTGCCACATGGAGGCTATCTGCATCTGCCACATGCCCTTCAAATATTTTGGAACCATAACAGGCTTGTAGCCCTTCAGCATCGGCAAGATCTTTAATCGCCATAGGCATACCGTGCATCCATCCTCGGTATTGCCCCTTGGCCAATTCTTCATCGGCATTGCGTGCCTCGGCCATGAGGATATCTTCGTCTGCCATACTGACAACTGCATTATAGACAGGGTTGTATCGGCCAATTCGACCGAGATATGCTGACATAACTTCGGCGCAGCTGACCTGCCGACTTCTGATTGCATCAGACAACTGAACCGCACTCATGGAGGTGATCTCTGATGGCAACGTACTCGCCGAGATGGCTGAGTGGCCGACCCCCGGCATCACGGCTATGGCGCCGAGACCGGCGGATGTTTTCAGAAACTGTCTCCGTTTCATTCTTTGGTCAACCTAAGATTATGTTGGTAGGAGGGGAATGTACGAGAAAAGAGGGTTTGAAGAGAAGAATTCCGTCAAGATCACTCCTTTAATGGCGCCTATATGAAAGCTGACCGATCAGGTGTAAATTTTTTTATCGCATTCATCATTAGACCAAATCGAATTCTGATCCTTTTCGCCTTTTCCTTTCTGTTTGGTGAAGCGGTGGCCGAGACAAAACAGGTTCAGGACATACGGCGGCAGAACGACTTTCGGCTAATTGAGCAAGAACGCCTGGCGGAAGACCGTATCCGGCGGTTCCGCTCTGAAATGTTCCGCTCTCGTGCCGGCAGGAGTCCTCGGGAAGACAGCGGGATAATGACGGGCAAACAAATCTTGAGAGCTGGTTCCGCCACGGTGAGTGGCACGTTGACCGATGAGGAGAGGAACCCCATCGCCGACGTGGAGGTGAGGGCAGATTTTGAAGATGGGGGGACGTGGACAAGAACCGAAAGTGACGGCACGTACGAAATGACGGTAAATCCCGGCCGTGTGTGGATGCGCGTGAACAGCAGCGATCTAGTCCCTGACTACCTCCGGCCGAGAGACAAAGAAATAGAAGTGGAGGACGGGGCGACAGCAACAGTAGACTTCACCGCATACACAGCTGATGCCACGATCTCCGGCACGGTGCTGCTGGACGGCGCGGCGCTGTCC
>LUOC01000198.1 GCA_001626655.1 Fidelibacterota bacterium REDSEA-S14_B6
GTCAATCTCGCCATTAAGGGATATTGTGAGCGAAACGTCCATCGAGGCAGGCACATCGTCACGCAGATAATCGAGCACAAGGCGGTGCTGGACACCTGCTCCGAGATGGAGCGACGTGGCAGGGAGGTCACGTACCTGCCTGTCCGGAAGGAAGGCCTTGTCGAGCTCGATGAGATCGCCGGAGCAATTCGGGACGATACGGCCCTCGTGGCAATCATGCACGCCAACAACGAGATCGGCACTGTTCACGACATCGCCGCGATTGGCAAGTTGTGTAAGGAGCGGGACGTCCGTTTTTTCGTCGACGGGGCCCAGTCGTTCGGCAAACTTGCCATCGATGTTGAGTCCATGAACATCGACATGCTGGCGGCGTCGGGGCACAAGATTTATGGACCGAAGGGTATCGGTTTTCTCTACGTACGGCAGCGGAATCCGAAGGTGGAGCTGAAGCTCCAGATGGACGGCGGCGGGCACGAACGGGGGATGCGCTCGGGAACGCTTCCAGTGCCGCTAATCATCGGTCTGGCCGAGGCGACGCGCCTCTGCGCCGAAGAGGGTGATTCGGAGACAGAGCGGCTGAGGGTGATGAGGGACGCGCTTTTGGAGAAGGTAACTTCCGCCCTGCCGGACACCATCGTCAACGGTAGTTTGGAGCACCGCCTCTCGCACAACATCAACTTTTCTTTTCCGAATGTGGAGGGGGAGGCACTGCTGATGCAACTCGAGTCCATCGCCTGCTCTTCCGGCTCGGCCTGCACAAGCGCCACGCTCCAGCCCAGTTATGTGATGAAGGCGCTCGGCCACAGCGAAGAGCTGGCCCACTCCTCCATCCGCATCGCTTTTGGACGGATGAACAAGGATGAGGACGCCGGCATTGCCGCCGAGGAGATCATCGCCGCTGTGACTTCTCTTCGGGAAAAATCGCCGTTCCACCGTGCGGCGCATCGACAGCACGCCTGACGAAAAAAGCTTTCCCCTTCAGGATTTTTTCTTAACTTCCTCCATAGTCTCTTAGCTGACTGACCTAAGTCCCGACACTTCGGGATAAGGTCTGAGGCCGGTACGGTTTCGTCGGAAACGGTGGAGTCAGCTCCCGATCCCGATTACGTCGAGATACACTTGGAAGGAGACACCGCTGAATAGACAAACAGACACAGTCGATATACCACCGCTGTCCGCCGTCTCCAACGGCGCCACGATCATCGATCAGTACGGCAGGACGTTTGACTACGTCCGCATTGCCGTGAACGAACGGTGTAACCTCAGATGCGTCTACTGCATGCCGGAGGAGGGGGTGGACTTTCTGCCTTCCGCGGAGCTCCTTACGACAGACGAGACTGAACGGCTGATCTCAATCCTCGCCGAGAACGGGGTGAGGAAGATTCGCTTCACAGGCGGCGAGCCCCTCCTCCATAAAGAGATCGCTCGACTGGTCCACCACGCAGCTTCGACTGCCGATGTCAACTCTGTTCATCTCACAACCAACGGTCTTTTGCTCGAGCGCCTTGCGCCACAGCTTTTTGAGGCGGGACTGACGGGAATCAACATTTCCCTCGATACGCTGGATCATCAGAAGTTTGTGAAAATCACGCGCCGGGAGGGACTCGACAAAGTTCTGACAGGGCTTCGGACAGTGCTCGATCTGTCGTTCCCATCGGTCAAGCTGAACGTGGTATTCATGCGCGATTTCAATCATACGGAGATTGGGGATTTTGTGGAGCTGACAAGGGAGGCGCCGCTGACGGTTCGCTTCATTGAACTGATGCCCTTCGACGCCCACCAGATATGGAAGACGGGGAAGTTCCTCGGCGCCGAGCTGATCGAGGAGGAGATTCGGCTGCAATATCCTGAAGTTGAAATTGATTCAGGGACAGCCACGGAGCAGAGACTGTTCCGCGTTCCCGGTTATGCTGGAAAGGTCGGGATCATTCCCGCCTTCACGCGGAGTCTCTGTGGCGACTGTAACCGAATCCGGCTGACGGCCGATGGAAAAATCAGGAACTGCCTCTATTCAGACGATGAGTTTAATCTGAAGGCGCTCCTCCGGGACAGTGGATCGGATCGGGACATCGGGCGGGAGATTCGCCGGGCCATGTGGCTGAAGCCGGAGGACGGCTGGGCAGCGCAGAAACTGGGTGATCACCATCGGGAAAGCATGACACAGATAGGGGGCTAAGATAAGTGTTAAAGTGTCGGAGTGTTTACCTGTTGGAGTGCGAAGTGTTAATGTGTTTGTGAAAAAGGGAATCGGGGAATTCAATAGTTCTAACGTGAACACTCGGTCACATAGACACATTAGCACTTGAGTGATATGGTGGTGAAATGAAAAAACTGTCACATATGGATGAGAAAGGAGACGTCAGGATGGTGGACTTGACGGACAAGCCGTTAACGGAGGATGGCCAGGGCCGAGGGGACAATCAGTATGAAGCGGGAGACGATTCAGCTTCTGACGGCTGACGACCTCCCCAAGGGTAATGTCCTGACCACGGCCAAGCTCGCGGGCATTCAGGCTGCAAAAAAAACATCTGATCTTATCCCCCTCTGTCATCCACTGAACGTCTCCTGGGTAGACATCGAATTCGAAGTCGGTGAGGAGTCAGTTGAGATTACGGCTGTGGCGAAAACGAAAGAGGCGACGGGGATTGAGATGGAAGCGCTGACAGCGGTGAGCGTCGCCGCCCTCACCATTTACGACATGTGCAAGGCGGTGGACAAAACGATGGTCATTTCAGGCGTGAGGCTGATCGAAAAGCTGGGTGGGAAGAGTGATCACAGGAGCGACTATTCGCCGAAAACTGCTGTTCTTGTCCTTTCCCAGTCCGTCCACGAGGGGAAGAGCGAGGACACTTCCGGCGGAATCCTGAAGGAGGGGTTGTCGAAGCACGGCTGTCGGATTGAGCATGATGAAGTGATTCCCGATGACAGTGGCCGGCTTAAGTCAGTGCTGGAGCGTCTCGTGTCGGATGGATTCGAGCTGGTAGTCTCCTCCGGCGGGACGGGCGTCGGTCCCTACGACATCACGATTGAAACGGTAGAACCGATGCTGACTCAGCGCCTTCCGGGCGTGGAGCAGGCGCTCCACAGCTATGGGCGGAGCAAGACAGCCACCGCAATGCTTTCCCGACTTCTAGCCGGCAGGATCGGTGACACCTTTTTCATCTGCCTGCCCGGGAGCCCCGGCGCGGCGAAGGATGCTCTCGCCGTCCTGATGCCCAGTTTCCTCCACGTCTTTCCCATGGCCGAGGGAGAACGGCACTGAGATGGAGCTCCAGATCGGCCTCCTCTTTTCGCTGGCGGTCATCGCTCTGCTCTACGGTTCTGTCGGGCACGGCGGCGCTTCGGGTTACCTTGCTGTTCTCTCCCTGTCAGCGTTCGCTGCTGAGGGCGCCGTCTGGCTGAAGCCCCACGCACTCGCCCTCAATATTGTGGTGGTACTGCTGGGACTCTACCACTACGGCCGGCAGGGATACCTGAACCTTCGCCTGATTCTGCCGTTCGCCATCACCTCTGTTCCATTCTCTTATCTCGGCGCGTACCTGCCCATTGTGGAGTGGCTCTTCGACACGCTCCTCTCACTCACTCTTCTCTGGGCGGCGTGGCGGCTCATGACAACACTTGACAGCACGACGGAGGTCTCGGGGCCGCCGACTGCCGTCACCGCACTGGCAACCGGCGCCGCGCTCGGTTTTGTCTCGGGCCTCGTCGGTGTGGGCGGCGGGATTTTTCTCTCACCGGTCCTCATGCTTAAAGGGTGGGCGACGGCGAAAGAGACGGCCGCCGCCAGCGCACTCTTTATCCTTGTCAATTCAGTGGCTGGGCTGGGCGGCGCATTCGCTTCGGGGCAGGCCCAATTTGACGGCGACCTCATGGTCCAGTT
>LUOC01000199.1 GCA_001626655.1 Fidelibacterota bacterium REDSEA-S14_B6
CTTCCTCCCCATCCGCCGGCCGAAGGAGAATCCTTCGATGCAGTGATGAAAGATGTGGAGGAGATTGTCCTCCCGGGCATCAGCCACTGGCAGTCGCCCAACTTTTACGGTTTCTTCCCGGCCAACGCGTCCGGGCCGGCCATTCTTGGTGATCTCCTCTCTTCGGGCTTCGGCGTCAACGGTATGCTGTGGGCGGCGTCCCCCGCCTGCACGGAAGTGGAGACACACATGATGGACTGGCTCGTGGAGATGCTCGACCTCCCCTCCCAATTTCTCTCCACATCAGACGGCGGCGGCGTCATACACGATACAGCCTCGAGTGCCACGCTGTGCGCCCTCCTCGCCGGTCGGGAGCGAGCCACCGGCGGAGCAGGAAACATAGATGGCGTCAAGGCCCAACTGACCACTTACACCTCCAGCCAGTCCCACTCGTCTGTGGAGAAGGCGGCAAAGATCGCCGGACTCGGCAGCGACAACCTGAGGCTCATCAATGTGGACGACACCTTCGCCATGAGTGCGGATGCCCTCGCTTCGGCAATCGAGCACGATTTGGTGAACGGGAAGATTCCCGCCTTCGTCTGTGCGACTTCCGGAACCACTTCAACCACCGGCTTCGATCCCGTGGGTGAGATCGGCAAGGTCTGCCGAAAGTACAACATCTGGCTCCACGTAGACGCCGCCATGGCCGGCACGGCGGCCCTCTGCCCGGAGTTCCGTTGGGTCCACGACGGACTGGAATTGGCCGACAGCTACTGCTTCAATCCTCACAAATGGATGCTCACCAACTTTGACTGCGACGCCTTTTTCGTGAGAGATCGGAAGGCGCTGTTAGATACGCTCTCCATCCTCCCGGAATACCTCAAGAACAGGGCAAGTCAGTCCAACGCCGTCATCGACTACCGCGACTGGCAGATTCCGCTGGGGCGGCGGTTCCGGGCACTGAAGCTGTGGTTTGTCACCCGGCACTACGGCGTGGAGGGGCTTCAGGCCCACGTTCGGAAAGGGGTGGAGTTGGGGCAACTGTTTCACTCGTTCGTTGAGAGCGACGATCGGTTCGAATTGATGGCGCCGGCGCCGCTCAACCTCGTCTGCTTCAGAGCGAAAGGGAGCGATGTGATGAACGAATCGCTGATGAACGAACTTAACAGAAGCGGCCAGATGTACCTGACGCACACGCGGCTGAACGGGAAGTATACCATCCGTTTCTGCATCGGAAACCCGCTAACGGAGCGGCACCACGTGGAGGCGTCCTGGCAGAGAATTGTCACAGAAATGGAGAAGCTGAACCATGAATGAAACAGAGAACCTTCCCCGAGTCCTCCCGCCGCCTCTCTACTACGCCACCGCTTTGATAATAGGTTTACTCCTTAACCAGTGGCGCCCTCTCGCCTTTCCTGACATCGCTTATTCGGGAGCGGTCGGAGCGCTTCTCACCGTCGTTTCGATCATCCTCGTCTTTCTCGCCATCCCTCAGTTCAGGAAACACGGCACAGCCGTGGACGTCTACAAACCAACCTCTGCGCTGGTCACTTCCGGCGTCTATCGTTTCACTCGGAACCCCATGTATCTCGCCTTGACACTGCTGTACTTGGGCTTTGCCATCAGTTTCGAAAATCTATGGATGCTATTTCTGGTAATCCTCCCCCTCGCCGCCGTCAGATTTCTGAATATTGGAAGAGAAGAGGCGGAACTGGAACATCAGTTTGGGGAGGAATATGTTTCATACAAAGGCCGCGTCCGGCGATGGATTTAGAGAGGGGAGCTACCGCGAAGGCGCGAGGGAAGGATATGGGGCCTCGAACAGTCCGGTCAATTCAAAATTCATCGCTCCGTGTCTTAGTGCCTTAGTGGCAAGAAAGTAGAAAGGACCACTCTATGAACATAGGTTATTCCGGGAAGACGGTTTTGGTGACCGGCTCCTCCAGCGGCATCGGACGGGCTGTGGCGCAGGCGTTCGCGGCGTCCGACGGGACGGTGGCGGTCCATTACCGCTCCAATGAATCGGGAGGGAAAGAGACGCTCAATTCACTGGACGGCGACGGCCATCTCCTTGTGCAGGGCGATATCGGGAAGCCGGAGGAGGCGCGGCGGATCGTACAGGAAACAGTTGAACAGACCGGAAGCATGGACATTGTTGTCAACAACGCCGCCCTCATCGAGCAGTTCGATTTCGATGATCTCACTTACGAGGAGTGGACGTCCATCTGGGAGAGGACGCTGGCAGCGAACCTCGTGGGGCATACGAATGTCACCTTCTGCGCCATCCAGCAGATGAAAAAACAGGGCGGCGGAAGGTTTGTCAACATTTCATCCCGGGGCGCCTTCCGCGGGGAACCGACAGCGCCGGCCTACGGCGCCAGCAAGGCGGGAATCAATGCTTTCGGTCAGTCCATGGCGCAGGCGCTCATCAAGCACAACATTTTCATTTTCCCGCTGGCGCCGGGCTACGTGGAGACGGAACGGGTGGCCCCCATCCTCGACGGGCCGGTAGGGGAAGGGATCAAGAATCAGAGTCCTTTCGGCCGCGTGGCGAAGCCGGAAGAGGTGGCGCAGGCAGCGGTGCTGCTAGCTGCCGAGGGGAACGACTTCATGACCGGCTGCGTTGTCGATATCAACGGCGCCTCTTATCTCAGAACTTAGAGAGCCTCAAGTGAGTCCCGCCCCTTCTTCTGAGAAGGCCGATCTGTTCGCCCTTGCCGGCGCAGCCGTCACCGGAACTATCCACCTCTTGACGGGCCAGCAGGGAGCGAACAAGTATTTTGTCGTCGGGGCGTCTCTCTTTTGGATTACGTTCGTCATCATCCGCGCTCGACAGGATCGGACAATTCTCCGGACGTGGGGGTTCAAGCTCGACAACCTCCGGGAATCGGCCCGTCTCCCCCTCCTCTTTTTCTCTGTTTCAGCGGCGACGCTGGCGGCATATGCTCTGGTGAAGGGGCACTTCTCCTTCCCCCTCCACACCGTCTTGCTGCTGTTGTTCTATCCTTTCTGGGGCGTCATTCAGCAGTTTCTTGTGTTAGGGATTGTGGTGGGAAACCTCCAGAAGTTGGAAGGGATCGGTTCCAATCGGCTCCTTCTTATCATAACGGGAGCGATCGTTTTCAGTTCAGTTCACATCCCTGATTTCAGGCTCACAGCGGGAACGCTCATGCTCGCCCTTCTCTACGTACCCCACTTCCTCCGCTATAGGAACGTCCTCCCCCTCGGGCTCGTTCACGGCTGGCTCGGCTCCCTCTTCAACCTTTGGGCCCTCAACAAGGATCCATGGCTGCGGACGTTTGGTTAGGCTATTCGCCCACGAGAAACTGAGTAAACAGCGTAACTCTCTTGACTGCGATCACCAAAGCTCCTAAATTGTAATGAAATAAGGGTATGGGAGTGAAGGTACGTGAGATTACAAAGATGATCAAGAATGATGGATGGTTCTTGGTGAGAGTAAGGGGAAGTCACCATCAATACAAACATGCAACCAAGAGAGGTTTGGTCACGGTTCCCGGAAAACCTGGTGATGAACTGGCACCGGGAACACAAAACTCTGTTCTGAAACAAGCAGGACTAAATAAATGAGCTACTTAATTGTAATCGAGAAAACCGAGACGGGTTATTCGGCCTATTCTCCGGATATTCCCGGCTGTGTGTCTACCGGAAAGTCAAGAGAAGAAGTGGAAAAAAGTATGCAGGAAGCGATTGAATTCCACCTTGATGGTTTGCGCGAAGAAGGATATGAAATTCCCGCTTCACACAGCTACGCAACGAAAATAGAGGTACCTGCTTAACCCTCACAATCTCCCGATAAGTCCGGCGAAATACTCGGGCGAACGGGGAATCTTCAATTTTGACTTTCAATTAGGAATCGAAGTTAATTCCTAATTGAAGATTGAAAATTGAACCGTTGATCAGTTACCGCCGCCGTTGTGCTGGCCCCACCCCATTTTGGTCCGTAGCGTCTGGAAGTAGTCGCGGTCTTCGAACGTGATCATATTCACTTCATAATCGGCCTTCCGGACAACCACCTTCCCTCCCGCTGAGACGGGGTACTCGAGCTGTCCGTCCACTGTGAGCCGGGCGCCAGGCTCATCCTCGGGGAACGTCACGGTGAGATCGCTGTCCGTTGGAAGGACGATGGGTCGGGACGACAGTGAATGGGGACAGATGGGTGTGATGGTGAAGAGGGAGAGCCACGGTGCCACGATGGGCCCGCCGGCAGCAAGATTATAGGCGGTGGAGCCGGTGGGGGTGGCGATAATGAGGCCGTCGGCGGAATAAGAGGTGATGAGGTTCCCCTCGGAAAAGAGGGAACATTTCATAAGCCGGAACCCTTCGCCGGCGTCTATGACAAGATCGTTCAGCGCCGTCACCGTGACGCCGCTGTCCCCTTCGATTGTCGCTTCAACTAGAACCCGCGGAAAAGTTGAATAGCGGCTGGCGACGATCACCTCCAACCGCGTGTAGATGTTTTCGACAGTCCCTTCAGCGAGAAATCCGAGTCCCCCAAGGTGGACGCCGAAGATGGGCGTTCCGCGGTGCTCAACGCCCCTCGCCGCGGAGAGAATGGTGCCGTCGCCCCCCATGGCGAGGACAAAATCGACGTCGCTGAAATCGTCGGCCTTTTCGATGATGGAGTAGGTGTAGCTGGAAGCGTCCTCCAACCGCTTGTGAATGTGTGTGGTGAGGTAGAGTTCCTGCCCCTTCTCCTCCATCCAAGCGGCCACCTTCGGCAAAAGCTCCCAGAAGAGCGGCTTGCTGGTATTCCCCCAGAGGGCGACCTTCACTCGAAGACTCCCTCAGGAAGAGACAAGACCCAAGCTCCAAGACCCAAGCCCCAAATTCCAAGATGAGGCAAATTTCTTGGCTGCTGTCTTCGCTTAACTACGACAGGCAAGCTTGGTTCGATCGACAATCTCTTCCAACCGCTTCATCGATTTTTCAAAGTCCACTGCTTTTTTCTTAGCCACTGTGCATCACCTTTCCGCGAAAGTTACGGTCTGTTCCTCACTCCGCCGTGATCTTCTTCACTTCGCCTTCCAGTTCGCCGTCGGCGAGGGTGAGGCCGAAACGTTTCCCTTCCTCGGTGTCGGAGGCGCTCCTGAGGATTTTCCCATCCGGGAGTCTCCGGGCGATGGCGTAGCCCCGCTGGAGGATAGCCGTGGGACTCACCGCCTCAAGTTCGCCGCGGAGCGATCCGAATTTCGCGCTTTTCATAGCGAGGATGACTTGAATATTTTTCGCCATTTTTTCCGTTTGGGCTTCCAGACGATCCCGCTCCCGCTCAAGAAGCAGCTTCGGCTGCTGAAGTCCGTAGCGAGAACTGAGACCGTCGAGACGCTGCCACGCAGTCTGAATTCTGTTCCGGAGCCCCCCTCCCAGCCGTCGGGCGGAATCGTCCAACTGAGCCACAATTTCACTCTGTGACGGTGACGCCAGTTCAGCGGCGGCAGACGGCGTCGGCGCCCGGAGATCGGCGGCGAAATCGGAGAGGGTGAAGTCAGTCTCATGCCCCACAGCCGAAATGATGGGGATCGGGCAGTCGGCAATTCGGCGGACCACCTTCTCTTCGTTGAAGGCCCACAAATCTTCCAGCGAACCGCCGCCCCGGCCGACGATCAGAAGGCCGAGGTCATCCCTCTGCTCTAATTCGGAGATGGCGGAAAAAATATCTTCGGCGGCGCCGTCGCCCTGAACGAGGGTCGGTCGAATCACCAGCGCCACGTGGGGCGCCCGGCGGGAGAGAATCGACTTCATGTCCTCGACGGCAGCGCCGGTCCCGGAGGTGACAATGCCGATCTTGAATGGGTAAGCAGGAAGAGGCTTTTTGCGACTCTCGTCGAAGAGGCCTTCTGCCTCTAACTTTTCCTTTAGCGCCTCGAAAGCGAGATAGAGAGTCCCGACGCCCGACGGCTCCATCCGCTTCACCAACAGCTGATACTGCCCCCTCGCCTCGTAGACTGAAATATCACCGTGGGCCAGCACTTTCATGCCGTCCTCCACCGGAAACTTGAGGTACTGATTGTACCCCTTGAACATGGCGGCCCGGAGCTCGGCCCCCTCGTCCTTCAGCGTGAAATACATGTGCCCGGATGAAAAATGGTGTTTGAAGTTGGAGATCTCCCCCTCGATCCAGACGGAGCCGAAGGCGCCGTCCAGGAGCGCCTTGATCTCGGCAGTGATTTCGGAAACTGAGAAAACGTCCTGCCGGCCGGCGGCTGCTTCAGAGGAAGAGAAGAGAGATTCCACGGCGCCGCTCAGCGGGAGGGCGGTGATGGCCTCCCCGCCTCCACCCAAGCCGCCTGCCAGTAAGAGGCGATGCGCACGGACGACGCCTTCATCCGGGCGATGGCCAGATCGCCTGTCTCTTTATAGAGAATCCTGATATATTCCGTCCCCTGCATCGACTTATCCCAGTCGGCGATAATGTCCCGCGACTCGGGCGGAATTGTCTGCCGAGCTCTCGTCTCCGCTTTCAAGATCGGTTCCAGCCCCGGGAAAGATTCCTCCACAATCACGAAAGCTTTTTCTACAGGATCGGCCACTCTTTCGAGAGGCCCCTCCGGCCGGGCCGCATCCAGGAGGTACTGCTCCACCATATCCGCCTCCCACCGCTTGTGGACCCCCTTGTTGCCGGTGAGCTGGCCGTTGTAGTTCTCAACAGTATGGAAGGGGACATGGATGTCGGACACGTAGTGAGCCAGGGCAGCGGCGGTCTGGCGAGCTTCCGTCCAGTCGCCGTCCCTGAAATTGGACACTAGTTTCTTGTAAAACTTTTCGATGCGCCAGGGCGCCGTCCCCCACCCTTTCAGGTTATTCTCGCCGTACTTTCGGACCGCTTCCTCCCACTTCCGGGGAATACTTCGAAAAGGATAAGCTTCAAAGAGGTCGGCATCGATGAAATGGCCCGGCGCTTCGCCGGGGTACGTCTCCTTGTCCCTCCGCCACAGGTCAGGATCGACGGCGTGCTCGGAAAGGTAATTGATGTGGCGGCTGAAGTATTCGCCCAAGGGCGAATCGAGAAGTTCCACCGCCTGGCGGTTAACGAGTCGATGGGCGCCAAACCCCCAGCCGAAACACCACTGGTGGACGAGGAGCAGGAGAAGCAGCAGCCGTGCTGTCAGGACTAACCGCACGCCAATCCGTCAGCTTCCGCTAACGTACCTTCTTCTTATGCCTGTTCTGGCGGAGACGCTTTTTCCGCTTATGCGTCGAAATCTTCCGTCTCTTGCGCTTTTTTCCACAGGGCATAGTTTCTACTCCATCAGTGCGTTGTTAACATTTTTCCTCAGCAGCCCGGACGGCTTGAACGTGGGGACGTACCGCTCAGGGAGAAAGACTGTTTCTCCCGTTCCGGGGTTCCTCGCCTTCCGGGGATCCCGCCGCTTGACGCCGAAGGTGCCGAAGCCGCGGAGCTCCACCCGCCGTTCACTCTCAAGGGCCGAGGTGATTGTGCTCATGATTCCGTTCATCACCGTCTCAGTTTCCACTTTTGTTAAACCGGTGGCCCGGGACACCTCATCGACGATTTCTGCTTTTGTCACAGTCTTGGCGCTGCCGTCATTCATTTCATCTTTCTCCTCTCAGCCCTGTCTCACATAAACGACAAGCTTCTGTCCCGGCACAATAAAATCGCTGTCGCGAATACTGTTCCACTGCCGAAGCTTGCTCATTCCGACGCGATACCGTTCAGCGATATGGCTGAGGGTGTCACCTGTTTTCACGGTATAAACTTCTTTAACATATTTGCTCGATGCTGCCACCGTCGTCCCTTCCCGCACAGGCACCTTCAGCTTTTGCCCAGGGAAAATGTAGGCGCCGTAGCTGAGGCCGTTCAACTGACGAATCCGGCGGGCCGTGGAGCTGTAACGCATGGCGATGTGGCCGAGAGTGTCCCCCTTTCTTACGGCATAGGTGAGGGTGTTGGGGGCCGCCCCGGATGCCAGGGCAGGCGTGGACGGAACGCCGGGAACCGGAATGGTCAGTTTCTGTCCGATCCGGAGACGGTGAAAATTCTTAATCTTATTGAATGAAGCAAGCTGGTGCATCGATACGCTGTACTTCTTGGCGATCCAGCTGAGGTTATGTCCTCGCTGCACCACGTGAACCATGTACTGTGGGGCAAACCGCTGGTCATCGTTCAAGGCGCTGAACGCCGCCAGAAACATCTCCTCTTTGCCCGACGGAATCTTGAGAGTATACGGCTCCTCGGGAGGGGTGGCGTGCTGGCGCAACTCGGGATTGAACTTCCGCAGCTCGTCCACCTTGATGCCGGCACATTTTGCGAGAACGGCAAGGTCGGCGCTCTTTTCCACCGTCACTTCATCATACTTGAATGGGGTCCCTCCGGGCGTCTTAAAGCCGTACTGCTCGGGAGAGCGTGTGATGATGGCAGTAGCCAACACCGTCGGCACGTGGTTCCTGGTCTCTCTCGGGAGAGAACTGAGGCTCCAGAAATCACTGGACTGGTGGAGCCTGATGGCCCTGTTGACCCTGCCGGCGCCGGCGTTGTAGGCGGCGAGAGCGAGGTACCAGTCGTCGAACTCAAGATAGAGATCTTTCAAATATTTCGCTGCCGCCACGGTGGCGCGGATAGGATCCCGCCGCTCATCAACCCACCATGTCCGGTCGAGGCCGTACAGCTCGGCGGTTGAGCTGATAAACTGCCACATACCGACAGCGTGGGCCCGGGAGTAAGCCCGGGGGTTCAGCCCGCTTTCGACCATGGCGTGGAAGACCAGCTCCTCGGGAAGCTCATGCTCCGTCATCACTTCCTTTATCACCGGTCCGTAGTAGGGGAAACGGGAGAGCCACCGCTCGAAAGACTGACGCCCCTCCGTTTCGAAAAACTTAATCGCCCGCTCCACGCGGCTGTTCATTACCAACGGCATGTGCCCTTCCCTGTCGTCGATCACCTTGAAAGATGAACCGTTAATCTCTATTT